>JBCCUP010000002.1 GCA_039196715.1 Pseudomonadota bacterium | reverse complement strand
GCTCTGACGCCGCCGTGCGTCGGCGCTTCAGGGTGGCGCTTTACGCGCGACGCGTGCCCCGGGGCCCCCCCGCCGACCCGGGGGTGGCGCACGTTTTCCCTCACTTCGGTAAATCGCTAACGTGCTGTTCTTCATCGCGCGCCGGCTGGGCCAGTCGATTCTGGTCATGGCTGTGGTGTCGATCATCAGTTTCTCGCTGTTCAACTTCGTCGGCGACCCGGTCAACAACATGGTGGGCCAGGAGGCAACCCGCGAGCAGCGCATCGAGATGCGCCAGCAACTCGGGCTCGACGACCCGATACTGGTACAGTACGGGCGCTTCGTCGGCAACGTATTGCAAGGCGATTTCGGCCTCTCCTACCGCATCCGTCGCCCGGTGCTCGAACTGATCGGCGAACGCCTGCCCGCCACACTCGAGCTCGTGTTCGTCTCGGCGATCATCGCGACCGTGCTCGGGATCGGGCTGGGCATCTACACCGGCATCAAGCGGCACGCGCTGTTCAGCCGCGCCGTGATGTCAGTCAGCCTGGTCGGTGTCAGCCTGCCGACCTTCATCATCGGCATCGCGCTGATCTACGTCTTCGCCGTGCACTTGCGCATGCTGCCGTCCTCCGGCCGCGGCGGCACGGTCGACCTCGGCTGGTGGAAGACTTCCTTGCTCACGGTCGACGGCTGGCGGTCGATCATCCTGCCGGCCATCACGCTGTCGCTCTTTCAGCTCACGATGATCTTGCGGCTGGTGCGCGCCGAGATGCTCGAAGTCATGCGCACCGATTTCATCAAGTTCGCCCGGGCCCGCGGGCTCGCGACGCGCTCGATCCACTTCGTGCACGCGCTGCGCAACACGCTGGTGCCGGTGATCACCATCATCGGCCTCAACATCGGCGCGCTGATCGCCTACTCGGTCATCACCGAAACGGTGTTCCAGTGGCCAGGGACAGGCTTGATGTTCATTCAGGCGGTCGACTTCGTCGACGTGCCCGTGATGTCGGCGTACATGCTGTTCGTCGCCTTCCTGTTCGTGGTGATCAACCTCGTCGTCGACCTGCTCTACTTCTTCGTCGACCCCCGCATCCGCGTGGAGTCCTGACATGGATGCGCTGAAATCCCGCTGGGCCCGTCTCACCGACAACGACGTCCTCTACTCGTTCTTCCACAGCCCCGGGGCGCTGCTTGCCGCCTTCGTGACACTCGCGGCCGTGGTCGCGTGTTTTGCCGCGCCGTGGATTGCGCCCTACAACCCCTTCGACCCGTCGCAGATTTCGCTCTGGGACGGCAAGCTGCCGCCGGTCTGGGTGGACGGCGGCGACCCGCGCTACCTGCTCGGCACCGACAACCAGGGCCGGGACATGCTCTCGACGCTGCTCTACGGTGGGCGCATCTCGATCACGGTCGGCATCGCCGCGGTGTTGATGGGCATGGTGCTCGGCGTCGCACTCGGTGTGATCTCCGGCTACGCCGGCGGCACAGTCGACACGGTGATCATGCGCCTCGCCGACGTGCAGCTCACCATCCCGGGCATCCTGCTCGCGATCCTGATCAACGGCATCGGCCGCGCGATCCTGCCGCCCGACATCCGCGACGACATGGCGATCTACGTGGTGATCATCGCCGTGGGCCTCACCGACTGGCCGCAGTTCGCACGGGTGGCGCGCTCGGCGACCCTCGTTGAGGCCGAAAAGGAATACGTGCAAGCGGCGCGGCTGATCGGTCTGCCGAACCTCACGATCATGCTGCGCCACATCCTGCCGAACACGCTGCGGCCGGTGCTGGTCATCGCGACCATCGGCCTCGCGCTCGCGATCATCTCTGAGGCGACCTTGAGCTTTCTCGGCCAGGGCATCCCGCCGACCACGCCGTCGCTCGGCACGTTGATCCGCGTCGGCAACGAGTACCTCTTCTCGGGGCTGTGGTGGATCACCCTGTTCCCGGCGCTCGCGCTGGTGGCGCTGGTGTTCTCGGTCAACCTGCTGGGGGATTGGATGCGCGACGCACTCAATCCGAAGCTGCGCTGATGTCAGTGGTTCGCATCGAAAACCTGAACGTCGAGTTCCCGTCGCGCCGCGGCAACGTGCTGGCGGTGCGCGACGTCTCGCTCGAGGTGGCACCGGGCGAGGTGCTGGGCCTCGTCGGCGAGAGTGGCGCGGGCAAGTCGACGGTCGGCAACGCGCTGATCAACCTGCTCGAGCCGCCGGGCCGGATCGTCTCGGGCCGGGTGCTGTTCGACGGCACCGACCTCACTACGCTCGACGACGAGACGCTGCGCGGGTACCGCGGCTCGCGCATCGGCATGATCTTCCAGGACCCACAGACGTCGCTGAACCCGCTCATGACGGTCGGCGAACAGCTGGTTGAAACACTGCGCAGCACCAAGGCGCTCGACGCCGCGGCCGCCGAGGCCGAGGCCATCGCGCTGCTCGAGTCTGTCGGCATCAGCGAACCGCGCGCACGACTCAAAGCCTACCCGCACCAGTTCTCGGGCGGCATGCGCCAGCGCGTGGTGATCGCGCTCGCGCTCTCGGGCGACCCGGACCTGATCATCGCGGACGAACCGACCACCGCGCTCGACGTGTCGATTCAGGCGCAGATCCTCGAACTGATCAAGTCGCTCTGCGCCTCGCGCCAACTCGGTGTGATCCTCGTGACCCACGACATCGGCGTGATCGCCGAGATCGCCGACCGGGTGGCGGTGATGTACAACGGCGAGGTTGTCGAGACCGGCGACGTGGCCCAAGTGATCGGGGCGCCCAAGCACGACTACACCAAGAGCCTGATTGCCGCGGTGCCGCGCGGCGACCGCAAAATCGACCGCTTCACGCTGATTGACTACATCGAGGGCGGCACCAGCAAGCTCAAACCGATCGACGTCGAAACGCACTGGCTCGGCGCGCGCACCGCCGACACGGCAGCCGACACCGACGTCGCGCTGACGGTGGCCAACGTCAACAAGACCTTCGTGCTGCAACGCGCGTTCTTCAAACGCAACCAGACCGCGATCACCGCACTGGACGACGTCTCTTTCGAGGTCACCGCCGGCGAGAGCTTCGGCCTCGTCGGGGAAAGTGGCTCCGGCAAGTCAACGGTCGCGCGGATCATCGCCGGGCTCTACCCGGCCGACAGCGGGCGCATCACCGTCCGCGGCCAGGATGTTCTGAGTGCGCCGAAGTCCGACGCGGTCAAGGCGGTGCGACGCAGCGTGCAGATGGTTTTCCAGGACCCGTACTCCTCGCTCAACTCGCGCATGCGCGTGCGCGACATCGTCGCCGAGCCGATCCGCTTCCACCGCTCGACGGGCTCGGAAGCGGAGACGCGGCAGATCGTCTCAGACCTGCTCGAGCACGTTGGCTTGCCGCGCACCGCCGAGCTCAAATACCCGCACGAGTTCTCGGGCGGTCAGCGCCAACGCATCTCGATCGCGCGGGCGCTGGCGTCGCGACCGCGCATCCTGATCTGCGACGAACCCACCTCGGCACTCGATGTGTCGGTGCAGGCGACGATCCTGAACCTGTTGAAGGATTTGCAAGCCGAGCTCGGTCTGACGCTGCTGTTCATCAGCCACGACCTGCCCGTCATACGCCAGATGTGCGACCGCGTGGCGGTGATGCGACACGGCGCCATCTGCGAGATCGCCGAGACCAACACGCTCTTCGACGCGCCGCAGCACGACTACAGCCGGCACCTGCTGAACCTGATGCCGAAACTGACCTCGCTCGGCGACGCCTGATCGGCGAACGGCTGTGGGGCGGGCGGATGCGGTCTCTTCGACGTCGCTTCGCGGCGCCGGGGCGGCCACGGCGTTGTGTGTCGTGCAGGCGAATCCTCTAGGATGACCGCAGTCACACGGGGGCGGGTATGGGCATCTGTGCGTTGAGCTACATCGGAGTGCGGTCGGACCGCGAGGCCGACTGGCACGCGTTTGCGACCGGGCAACTCGGCATGCACGCGGTCGACGCCGCCGGACGACACCGCAGCTTTCGCATGGACGGGCAAGCACAACGCTTCGTCGTCTCGGACGAGACCGGTGACACGCTTGCTTTTCTCGGTTGGGAAGTGGCAACGCGCGACGACCTCGAACACCTCGCCGCGCAGCTCGACGCTGCCGGCACCGCCGTCACGCCGGGTTCGGCTGCCCTCGCCGACCGCCGCCAGGTGGGCGCGCTGGTTCACTTCAGTGACCCGGCCGGCAACCGCGTGGAGTTGGTCGTCGACCCGGTACAGGCCGACACCGCGTTCGCACCCGGACGCCCGATCAGCGGCTTCGTCACCGGGCCGCTCGGACTCGGCCACGCGGTGTTGCACGTGCCGGACGCCGAGGCGCTGGTGCCGTTCTACCGGGATCTGCTCGGCTTTCGGGTCAGCGACTACGGCCTGACACCGGTGCCGATGTTCTTCTTTCACGTCAACGGCCGCCACCACAGTTTCGCCATCATCGGCTCGGGCCAGGCCGGGCTACACCACTTCATGGTCGAGTACGGCAACCTCGACGACGTCGGGCAGGGCTACGACCTCGCACTCGCCCGCGGCGACGGCATCGCCTACACCCTCGGTCGCCACACCAACGATTACATGACCAGCTTCTACGCGCACACGCCGTCGGGCTTTTTCATCGAGAGTGGCTGGGGTGGCCGCGTGATCGACCCCGCCACGTGGACACCGCACGAGACCCACTGCGGTCCGAGTTTCTGGGGGCACGACCGCCCGTACCTGCCGGACGCGCAACGCGACGCGTTTCGCGCGCTGCGCACGGCCGCCGCGGAACAGGGCCTGCGCGCGCCACCGGTCACCGAGTGCCCCTGGCTCTACGACCTGATGCACCGTCGGTGACCACGCCCGCCTACCGCTGCGACGTCGCCGTGGTCGGCTGCGGGCCAACCGGCGCCGTGCTCGCAAAACTCCTGGCCCTCAGCGGCGTGTCGGTGGTGGTGCTCGACCGCGCCGCCGACCTCTACCCGCTGCCCCGGGCGGTGCACTTCGACGACGAGTGCATGCGCGTGTTCCAGACTGTTGGGATCAGCGATGCCCTGCGTGAGCGCGTTCGGGTCAACCCGGGCATGCGCTTTGTCGCGCCGGATGGGCGCTGCCTGCTCGACTGGCCACGTCCCGCCGAGATCACACCGCAAGGCTGGCACGCCAGCTACCGGCTGCATCAGCCCGACCTCGAGCAACTGCTGCGCGCCACCCTCGACCGCGACCCGGCCGTCGATTTGCTGACCGCGCACCGTGTCGACGGCCTCGTCTCGAGCGACGACGGCGTGGTGCTCCATGCCGTCGACGAGGCGACAGGCACACCGACTCGGGTGGCTGCGCGCTACGCGGTTGGCTGCGACGGCGCCCGCTCGACGGTGCGCTCGGCACTCGGTCTCGAGTACACCGACCTCGGCTTCACCGAACGCTGGCTGGTGATCGATCTGCTGCTGACCCGCGAGCGCCCCGACCTCGGCGACCACACGCTGCAGTTCTGCAACCCCGAGCAGCCCGCCACCTACTGCCGCAACCCGGGCACGCGCCGACGCTGGGAATTTCGCTTGAACACCGACGACGACGAGGCCACCGAGACTGAAACGGCGCGGATCTGGGCGCGGCTCGCGCCCTGGCTCGCACCGCACGAGGCCGAGATCGAACGGCGGGCGGTGTACACCTTCCGCTCGGCGGTGACCAAGGCCTGGCGCCGTGGCAGGGTTTTGTTGGCGGGTGACGCGGCGCACCTGACACCCCCGTTTATGGGTCAAGGTATGTGCGCCGGCATCCGCGACGCCGCCAACCTCGCCTGGAAAGTGGCCAGCTGCATGGAAAACGGCGACGATCCCGCGCACTTGGACAGCTACGCTGCCGAGCGCGGCCCGCATGTGCGAGCCTACATCGATACCGCGGCACGGCTTGGCAACCTGGTCAGCACCGTCGACCCAACCCAGGCGCAGACACTCGCGACGGCCGGCACGGCGACCATGGCCTCGCTGTCACGGCGCCTCGGTGGCGTGTCAGCCGAGGCACACGATCGGGTCGGCACGCTCGCCCCACAACCCACACTCGCCGACGGCATTCGCCTCGACGACGCGGTCGGCTACCGACACGCGCTGCTGACACGCCACCGCCTGGTCGACGCGACCACACCGGCCGGGGTGGTACCGTTTGACGGCGAGACCCACCCCGGCGTGGCCGCGTGCCTGGACGCGCTCGGTGTCGACACGCTGAGCGTGCGGCCAGACCGTTACATCGACGCGGTGTACTGGGGAGGCCCCGATTGAGCCTCATACGCCCGGTGAGCCGTGCCCGACCCTGCGCCGTTGTGATCACCCGAGTGACGGACCATCAAAAACGCTGATTTACGCTTTGTAAACTGGAACGCCAGCCCGGTGCGCTTTATCAAATAGATCACGCCTCGCATTGCACTCGCCTGGAACTGAATCGGAGCCGCCCTACGCACGCGTGACGCGCGCCGCATAGCAGCCGCGCTTGGCATAGTGCAGGTGTGCGTACTCGACCTGAGGCTTCGCAAACCCGGCGTCGAGCGCAGCGGCGAGGCCGTCGCCGTCGACCAGGTCGGCGTCGATCATGTCGTGCGTCGCATCGAACCAGCGCACGGACAGAAAGCTGCGCCGCAGGGTTTCGGGCAGTTCATTCACACCAAACACCCCGGGTTGCGCGCCTTCTCGCACGTACACCGCGTGCCGCGAGCGGTAGGGGTTGGCGACGTCAAGGTGCAGGTGGTTGACCAGCAACACCGTTTCACCCGCGTCGGCGTAGCTCAGGCTCACCCGACAGGGCGCGTAGCCCGCCTGTTCGACGGTAACGCGGCGCGCATGGTGCGCGTCGAGGGCGGCGTCAGGCAGGGCGAACAACGGGGCAAAAGGTTCGACGGGCAAGGCGTGGACTTGAAAGGCCATAGGAGGCTCCTGTTGGGGGACGTCGATAGCAAGTCTGCGCGCTCCGGGGCCACACCGCCGCCCGAAACCTGCGCACTTCGCCCGGGGCAGACTGCTAAACTTTCCGGCTGACCTACGTGTGCCGCACCCCATGAAATCCCGCATCGCCGAGCTGCTTCAAACCGCCGTTGACCGCCTCGTGGCCGAGGGCAACCTGCCCGCAGGCACCGCACCGGCGATCCGGGTCGACGAGGCCAAAGACAAGGCGCACGGCGATTTCGCGAGCAACCTCGCCATGGTGCTGGCGAAACCGGCCGGCAAAGCGCCGCGCGCGGTCGCCGAGGCGCTGCTCGCGGCCCTGCCGGCCGACGACGCGATCGGCGGCGTCGAGATCGCCGGTCCCGGATTCCTGAACTTCCGTGTCGACGCGGGCGTGCTCGACCGCCAACTCGCGGCGATGCTCGCCGACACGCGCCTCGGGGTGCCGACCAACGACGCGCCCGAGACGGTGGTCATCGACTACAGCGCGCCAAACCTCGCCAAGGAAATGCACGTCGGGCACCTGCGCTCGACGATCATTGGCGACGCACTGGTGCGCGTGTTCGAGCGGCTCGGCCACACCGTGATCCGGCAGAACCACGTCGGCGACTGGGGCACGCAGTTCGGCATGCTGCTCGCGCACTTCGAAGCTGAACCGGCGGGGGCCGAGGCGCTGCTGCTCTCGGATCTCGAGGGCTTCTACCAGGCGGCGAAGAAGCGCTTCGACGCCGAACCCGCGTTCGCCGACCGCGCCCGCGAGCTGGTGGTCGCGATGCAAGCGGGCGACGCCGCGTGCATGGCGCTCTGGCACCAGTTCAACGACATCACGCTCACCCATGCCGACGCGCTCTACGCCCGGCTCGGGGTGCTGCTGACACGCGACGACCTCGACGGCGAAAGCCGCTACAACGACGACCTGCCACGCGTCGTCGCCGACCTCGAAGCCGCCGGGCTGCTGACGGAAGACGCCGGCGCCAAGTGCGTGTTCCTCGACGCCTTCACCAACAAGGCCGGCGACCCGCTGCCGTTGATTGTCGAGAAAGCCGGCGGCGGCTACCTCTACGCCACCTCCGACCTCGCGACGGTGCGCCTGCGCGTGCGCGAGTTCGATTGCGACCGCTCCCTGTACGTCGTCGACAAACGCCAGCACCTGCATTTCGAGCAGGTCTTTGCGGTCGCGCGCGCAGCGGGCTTCCTGCCCGAAGGCAAGCACTTCGAGCACCTCGGTTTCGGCACCATGAACGGCGAGGACGGCAAGCCGTTCAAGACCCGGGCCGGCGGCACCGTGAAACTCGCATCGCTGCTCGACGAAGCGGTGGAGCGCGCCAGCCAGGTGGTGGCAGAGAAACTGCCCGACGCGAGCGCTGAAGAGGCGCGCACCATCGCCGACCGCGTCGGCATCGCCGCAGTGAAATACGCCGATCTCTCGAAGAACCGTGCCACGGACTACATCTTCAGCTTTGACAAGATGCTGAGCTTCGACGGCAACACCGCGCCCTACCTGCTCTACGCCTGCGCCCGCATGGCGAGCCTGATGCGCCGCGCCGCCGAACAAAGCCTCACCCCGAGCGCCGCCCCGACGCTGGAACACGCTGCCGAGCGCGACCTTGCCAAGCACCTGGTGCGCTACGCCGCAACACTCGACGCAGTGGCCGCGCGCGGCTTCCCGAACCTCCTGTGCAACTACCTCTACGAGCTCGCGAGCTTCTACTCGACCTTCTACGAAGCCTGTCCGGTGCTGAGCAGCGAGGCGACGGTGGCCGCCAACCGCCTGGCGCTGAGTCAGCTCACCCACACGGTGCTGGTCGACGGCCTCGGCCTGCTCGGCATCGAGGCGCTCGAGCGCATGTGATGCGAGCGGGTGCACAGGCGGATTTTCACGCTCGGAACCTGTACAACCGCTGTCCAACGACTACGCTTTAGCTCCACGGTTCGGTCGCTGCGGGGTGTGCCCTGCAGCCAGTTCACGGGTAGATGGCGAGCAGCAAGAATTCAGCGGGCATTCAGATTGTCGGCCTGACGACCGCGTCGGTCTTTCTCATGTCCTTTGCGTTCCTGATGTACCGGCTCGAACGCTCCGCACCGGTTGAAACCGACACGCGCAGCCACGTGCAGTGGCGCAAGTCGTACCTCACACCACCGAAGCCGCGCGACACCATCGACGCCCTGATCGCGCGCCAGGCGGAGCCCAAACCGCCGGAGCCGCAGGAACCCGACTTCGATTTCTACCACGTGTTGCCCGAGTTCAGTGTCTACGTTGCACCGGACATCCAGGGCCAACCCGCTCGCGTCGGCCGCGCGCCACTGCAGCACGCGGCCCAGCGGCCCGCCCGGCGCGCCGAACCGCTGATCACCGCCGCGGTGACCCAGCCGGCCCAGCCGGTGATCATCCAGCAGCAGCCGGTGATCACCTACGCGCAGCCGGTGGCCCCTGCTGCGCTGGTGCAGGCGCGCGAGCTACCGCAGCCGGTCGAACCGGTGCCGACCGACCCACAGGCCAACACCCCCGGCGAGTGGCTGCAGGTCGGCGCCTTCAGCCGCCGAGACGACGCTTCACGGCGCCGTGCCGAAGTGGCGCTGCTCGGTCTGCGCGCGCACATCGAGCCAGCCGTGATCCGCGGCAACACGGTGTTCCGGGTCAAACTCGGCCCCTTCGACGACCGCAGCGCCCGCAGCGACGCCAACACCCGACTGAGCGGCGCCGGCATCGAGTCGATCATCAAATCGCGCTGAGCGCACCGCCGGCCCACACCTGACCGTTTCAGTCGCCTGCGCGCAAGTGCGGATAGCGCCTGCGCCCCAGTGTCGGGCCTCCCGCCCGCGAGTTGCCCACCGCATGCCCGAGCCCCGCGATCAGACACAGCGCGCCATCTGGACGCTGCTGGCCTCGGTCACGGCAATGGCCTTCGCCGACGCCATGGTCAAGTTCGTCAGCGCCGAGCTCTCGATCTGGCAGCTCTTCACCGTCCGCTCGCTGTGCGCGCTGCCGGTGATGGTGTTGATCACCCGTATGGCTGCGCTGCGGCGCGCGCTGCGCGCACCGGCGGTGTGGGCTCGCAGCGTGCTGTTGGTGTTGTGCTGGCTCGCCTACTACGCTGCGCTTCCGTGGCTCGAACTGTCGGTGGCCGCGGTCGCGGTCTACACCAACCCGATCCTCACCACCGTGCTCGCCGCGGTCTGGCTGCGCGAGCCGGTCACGGGCCGGCAGGCGGCCGGCGTGGTGATCGGCTTCGTCGGCGTGCTCGTGATCATCAAGCCCGGCACCGGCGCAGTCAGTGCGGCCGCGTTGCTGCCCTTCCTCGCGGCGGCGCTCTATTCGGTGGCAATGATCACCACGCGCGCGCACTGCCAGGGCCAGCACCCGCTCGCGATGGGTACGGCGCTGCACCTCGCCTTCGTGCTCGCCGGCGTGATCGGTCTGGTGGGGCTCGCGCCACTGCTGTCCGCGCTCGGCTCGACGCCCGGCAGCGCGTTTCTGACCGGCGGGTGGGCACCGCTCAGCGGCGCCAATTGGGCCATCCTCGCCGGTCTCGGCCTGCTCGCGGCGGCCTACTTCTCGGGTGTGGCGTACGCCTACCAGTCGGCACCACCCCAGCGACTGGCAACCTTCGATTACGCCTATCTCGTCTCGGCCGCACTCTGGGGGGCGGCGCTGTTCGCCGAGGTGCCGAGCATCTCCACCGTACTCGGCATGGCGCTGATCACGGTCGCGGGACTGCTCGTCGCCTCGACGGCACCGGGCGCCGCAGAGGCGCGCTGACGCGTTCGACGTCACCCCTGGTAGCGGCGCGTGCGTACTTCCACGGTTGGTTTCATTGGCCAGGATCGGTACCATGCCCGCGCGCAAATCGGTCTTTCGCACTTAGGCCACGCGACACCCGCCAGCCCACTTGGCTCTCAGCCGTGAGCACCCCCACGCGGTGTTGTCCCCCGGGTTCACGACCAACGCAGTGATTTCGCACTTTGTTTCGCTGCAAACGGTGACCCGCCAGACACTCACGAATCCGGTCATTCCCACCCCGCTCCGCCGCCGTGCGGCCCGCGGCTGCGTACTCGGCTCCGCCTTGGCGGGCGGGCATGGCACGGTCGCTGCGACACACCGGGGATACCTGATCAGAGACCGTGGCAACGCGTTGCCACACGCCGGGCCAGGACGGCCGTTGACGGGCACCAAAGGACAGGCCAGACGTTCACATGGGAATGAACCGGATCAATGGACTGCTGACCGACATGTCGGTCTTCGTGCGCGTGGTCGAGAGCGGCAGCTTCTCGGCGGCGGCGCGCGCGCTCGGCATGACGCCGTCGGCGGTCAGTCGACAGGTGTCGCGACTCGAACGCGCACTGTCCTCCAAACTGCTTGAACGCAACACCCGCAACCTCCGCCTGACGGAGTTCGGCGCGCAGGCCTTTGAACGCTGCCAGCGCATGCTCGCCTCGGCCACCGAGGTGCTCGAACTCGCCGAGATCACCAGCCTGATCCCGACCGGGATGCTGCGCGTGAGCTCGCCCAAGGCCTTCGGCAAGCAGGTGCTGCACCCGCTGATCCCGGAATTCCTCGAGCGCTTCCCCGACGTCGACATCCAGTTGATGATCTCGGATCAACGGCTCGACCCGATCGCCGACCAGCTCGACCTGATCATCTCGATCACCGATGCGCCAATCGAGGGCCTGGTGGCACGCCGCCTGACTCGGGTGCACCCCTTCCTCTGCGCCTCACCGGCCTACCTGGCTGAACACGGCACCCCCGAATCGCCGGCCGACCTCACCGGGCACCGCTGCATCTTCAGCGGCGAGAGCGCCACCGAGTCGACCTGGCACTTCGTGCGCGACAACGTCGACGCCTCTGTGCAAGTGCGAAGCCGCTACAGCGTCAACCACACCGAGGTGCGCCTCGACTGTGCAGCGCGCAACCTCGGCATCACCTGCCTGCCCGACTTCACCGTGCGCGACGCGATCGACCGCGGCGAGCTGGTGCAGGTGCTGCCCGACTGGCAATTTCTCGGCACCAACCAGGGCTGGGCCTACCTGCAGTTCCCGGCCTCCAAGTACCTGCCGCCAAAGACGCGGGCGTTCATCGATTACCTGATCGACAAGCTCGATCCGCACAGCAGCACGCTGGCCGCCCCGTCAGTGCGGTGATGCACGCCGCCGCTGACGCGGCATATGCATAGAACCAACCGGTATTTCACACTGTTCGACCCGGTGGCTAGGGTGTCGTCCCCGCCGCGTAGGACGAGCGATGCACCAGTACCCCCACGAAGAGCGCGCCTTGCTGCACCGGCGCGCCGACCCGCTCCGCGGCCAGGTGACCCGGTTTCTCGACGGCCAGCTCGACGAGGACGAGTTCACGCAGCTGCGCCTGCGCAATGGGCTCTACATGCAGCGCCAGGCGCCGATGATGCGCGTCGCAATCCCCTCCTGCGTGCTCGGCGTCGAGAAGCAGGGCGTGGCGCGGTACCCGCTCACGCTCGGTGGGCGTTCGAGCGCCGGCGCGCGCATCGGCCAGCGCCTCGGCACGGCGATCGCCAAGGCGAACGTCGCCGACGTCGACGAGCTGCAGCACACACTCACCGAACTGCGCCCAGACGCCTGAGACACCGATGGATCACATGCCCATTTTCATGGCGCTGAAGACACGCCGCGCCCTGGTGGTTGGCGGCAGCCAACTGGCCTCACGCAAGGCCACCTTGGTGCTGAACGCCTGCCCGCAGGTCGAGGTACTTTGCGACGCGCCCGGCCCGGCCATGCAAAAGCTGATCGCCTCGCACGGCCTGGCCCACCACGCCGGCCCCTTTACTGCCAGTCACCTCGACGGCGTCGCGCTGGTGATCGCCGCAACCGATGACGACGCCCTCAACCGCGCGGTGTTCGAGGCGGCCACGGCGCGCGGGGTGCCGGTGAACGTCGCCGACCAACCCGCACTCTGTAGCTTCGTGCTGCCGGCCATTGTCGACCGCGCGCCCGTGACCATCGCGGTCTCGACCGGCGGGCGCTCACCGGTGTTGGCACGTCACGTCAAAGCCCTGCTGGAGCGCGCCCTGCACCCGCGTCTCGGGGGCTTTGCCACCTGGTTGGCACGGTGGCGCCAGCCGGTCCGCGACGCACTCGACGATGAGCGCGACCGTCGGCGCTTCTGGGAGAGGATCATCGACGGCCCGGTGGGCGATCTCGCGCTGACAGACCCCAACCTGGCTGATAGTGAGATACAATCGCATTTGGAAGACCCGGTATCCGCCGCTGGCAACTTGCGTGTGGTGGGCGTGTTGCCCGGTGACGTCGACAGCATCACGGTTGCCGCGCACCGCGCGCTGACCCGCGGCGATCTGGTGTTGATCGAGCCCGACGCGAACCGCGACATCCTGCAGCTGTGCCGGCGGGAAGCGGACGTTCGGGAACTGACGCACCCGGCCGACGCCAACTGGATCGCGGAGCGGGTGCGCGCCGGTCGGCGCGTCGTGTTGATACGTCACTATAACGCTCTCTCGACACGCGTTGCAGACGCGCTGACGTGGTGCAGCGCCGGTCTGGACACCGTGGTCTTGCCCGCAGCAGAGCCGCGGGTTCTGTCGCATCTGCCGCAGACGGAAGCGGCGTAGTCACGAGTTGAAATTGATGGCCAAGTACGCGACCGAGCGGGTCCTTGACGTTCGCCACTGGAACGACACACTGTTCAGCTTTCGCACCACGCGCGAGCTGAGCCTCCGCTTTCGCAACGGTGAATTCATCATGATCGGTCTGCAAACGGAACAGGCCAAGCCGGTGATGCGCGCCTACAGCATCGCGAGCGCCAACCACGACGAACACCTGGAATTCTTCAGCATCAAGGTGCCCGATGGCGCCCTGACCAGCCGCTTGCAGCACCTGAAGCCGGGGGATGACGTGCTGATCGGCAGCAAGCCCACAGGCACCCTGGTGGTGACCGATCTGAACCCGGGCAAGCACCTCTATCTGCTCGCAACCGGCACCGGCCTCGCGCCCTTCCTGAGCATCGTGCAGGACCCCGACGTCTACGAGCGCTTCGAGAAGGTCGTGCTGGTACACGGCGTGCGATGGGTCAGCGAACTCGCCTACGCCGAGTGGCTGACCGACACCTTGCCGAACCACGCGTTTCTCGGCGAGCACGTACGCGACAAGCTGATCTACTACCCGACGGTGACGCGCGAACCGTTCGAGAACACCGGTCGGCTCACGCATGCCATCGAGGACGGCACACTCGCCGGGAAAATCGGGCTGCACAATCTGAATCCCGAAACCGACCGGGTCATGCTTTGCGGCAGCCCCGCCATGCTGGCGGATCTCGGCAGCCTGCTCGACGCGCGCGGCTTCGCCATCAGCCCGAAGACCGGCGTGCCGGGCGACTACGTGATCGAACGCGCTTTCGTCGAGCGGTGACAGGCGAACCGCTGAGCGGTCGTCAGCACCCTCAGGGCCAGCGGTAGAGCGACGCTGTCGGGCGCGAACCGAGCACGCGCGCGCCAAGGCGCAGCGCGGCATTGCGGGGCCGACAGGCCCGGGTGCCGCGCAGGTTCAACGCCTGCCCGAGGCGCCACGACCGGTTGACCACGGCGTCGACCCGCGCCGCCCGCACGGCGCGGAACCGTTCCAGTGCCACCGGCACCGGCTCGGCACCGAGCAAGGCACTGGCGAGCGCGTGGCTGTCCTCGATGGCCTGTGCACCCCCCTGGCCGAGGTTCGGCGTCGCCGCGTGGGCGGCGTCGCCGAGCAAGGTCGCGTGCCCGACCGACCAGCGTGGCAGGCGCGCAAGGTCCTGCAGCGGGCCGGCAATGCGCGCGCCGAGCGGCGTTGCCGACAGCAGTTCACCGACCGGGTCCGAGAAGCCGGCAAAGCGGGCAGCGAGGTCGGCGTTGGCCGGCGTGCCCGACTGCGCTGCGCCCGGCTCCGACACGGTGGCGTACCAGTAGACCTGATCCGGCCCGATCGAGACGAAGCCGATCCGCGCGCCGTCCCCCCACATCTCGGTCAACTGTGACCGCCAGGTGGCAGCCAGACGGACGGGCGCGACCCCCCGCCAGCAGTGCTGCCCGGCACACCGCAAGGCACTGCTCGGAAACAGCGCGGACCGCACGCGCGAGTGCACGCCGTCGGCGCCGACCAGCAGGTCGGCTCGCTGCACGGGACGGCCGGTGAGCGTGAACGCCACACCGGCGCAAGCCGCACGGCCCGTTCGAACACGGTGGTGTCGTGGCCCTGACGCTGAAGGGCGATGGCGGTGGCGAGCCCGCCGATGCCGGCCCCGATGATGGCGCATTGCATGGGGTCGACCATAGCAGCTCGCCCAGGCCGCGCGGCACGCCAGACCAGGCGTGCAGGAAAGGCCGATTTTTTGCTTCGTTACGTCATTGCAACGGCCCCTGACGCGTCCCGCGGTGTGACACGACGCCCAACGAGAGCACTTCGCCATGCTGCGCACGACAGACCCGACAGACTTCGCCCACCACACCGGCAGAGCAAACGCAGCGGTCGCGCGGCCCCGCGCGGCAGCGCGCCGTCGGCAGTCCGGCATCACGCTGATCATCGCGTTGATGTTGCTGACGATCCTGACCGTCGCGGGCCTTTCGGTCGCGAACATCTCGACCGTCGAGATGCGCATCGCGCAAAACGAGACCAGTGCGCTTGAGAGTTTCGAGGCGGCCGAGTCGGGTTTACGCCGCGTGCTGCGCTCGCCAGCCATGCGCGAAAGCGAACTCAACCCCTTCGTCAACGGTGCCGACCCGGTCAACGATGTGCGCAACCTGAGCTTTCCGAACGCCGCCTCCGGGTGGACCTCGGAGGTCGAGGTCCGTCCGCTCGGCCCGCCCATGCCCTGCCCGATCTCGAACGTTTCGGTGGCCGGCACCGACAAGTGCGTGTTCTACGAGATCACCTCGACCAGCGCCGACGGCCCGGGCCGTGGCGGCGAGCGCGCGGTGACCGGCAGCGCCTACGTGAAAGTGTCTGACGGCGACGTGAGCACCTTCTACACCTCCAACTGAGCCCCCTCACCCCCGGCGGCCACGGCGCCGCCCGGCTCACTCGAGTCCCCGCATGAACGCACCCTCTCGACACGCCCCATCCCACCTGTCTGCCCGTTCATCCACGCGCCCGGTACGCGCACTGAGGCGAATCGGACACACGCTCGCGCTTAGCCTGCTCTCACTCACCGGCGCCCAGGCGCTTGACACGGACATCTACTTCGACCGTTCGGTTGGCGTGCAACCGAACGTGGTGTTCTACCTCGACTCTTCGGGCAGCATGGGCGCGAGCATGGCCGCACCCGCGCAGTACGACAACACCAACACCTACACTGGGCCCTTCGATCCGAACACGCTGTACTACTCACTCGACGGGACCATCCCGACCTCGACGGCGTCGGTGCATTCCGGTGCGCTGAGCTTCCTCCATTGCGAGACCGGCCGGTCGCACATCTTCAACCGCAACTGGGGTTTCTACACCGCCCGCTTTGTTGCGCGACTGCCGAACCCGGTGCCCGGCAACACCACTGCCGAGGACGTGTGGCTGCCGCTCGCCAACGGCACCTGGAACACCGCGTCACCGCACCTGCTCGAATGCTTCGAAGACCAGAACTTCACCACCGGCTGGGGCCATGGCGAGAACGGCACCACCTTCAACGCCTTCGCCAGCCCGAGCAAGACCAGCCCGTGGACCACCAACCAGTCCGCACAGATCGACTGGGACCCGGTCGGCTGGGCCACGGTGATGCGTGGCAACTACATAAACTACAAGCTTGCCCCGCCGTCCGGACCAAACCTCACACGCATCGAGGTGATGCGCCAGATCATCAAGGAGCTCGGCCAGCGGTTCCCGATGATGAACGCGGGCATCGCCAGCATGAACGGCAACGAGGGTGCGTCGATCAACTTCGAGGTCTCGGACATCAGCGACGCCGGTTGGCGTCACGTCTACGAGAACACGATCAATGAAATAAACGCCGGCGGTGCGACACCGCTGGCCGAGGGCCTCTACGAGATCTACCGCTATTTCCGCGGTGACCCGGTGCATTTCGGCCTGCCGCCCTTCGGCCAGAGCGTGCCGCGCGCCTACAGCACGAGCAATGTCTACCACACACCCGTGACGCACGAATGCCAACGCAACCACGTGATCATGCTGACCGACGGTGTGCCGTGGAGTGACAGCAACCAAGCGCTGATTCAGACCCTGCCCAACTTCGACGCCGAGACCGGTGTGACGGGCTCGTGTTTCTCGGGCAACAACCGTGACTCGAGCAACAGCTGCCTCGACGACCTCGCGCGCTACATGGCGAATGTCGACGTCGCACCGGGCCTCGCCAACGTGCTCGATGACGACAACGACGGCGTGCCCGACGGCCAGGTGGTCAAGGTGCACCCCGTTGGCATCCAGATCGATTTCGAATTGCTCGAACGCACCGCCGAGGCGGCCGGGACGCGCTACTACACCGCACAGAACGCAATTCAGCTCGAGCGCGACCTGATGGAACTGCTCTCGAACCTCACCCGCAACCAGTCGGTTGCCAGTTCGCTGGTGACGAGCTCCGACCAGTTCAGCCGGCTCTCCCACCGAAGCGAAGTGTTCATCGCACAGTACGAGCCCACCTCGCGCTTTCAGTGGAAAGGCAACCTGAAGAAATACCGCATCCACTACGACGGCTTGCGCCCCTACCTGACGGACTCCGACGAGGTGAACAACCCGGAGATCCTGACCGCTGACGGCAGCATCCTCGCCAGCGCCCGCAGCTACTGGTCGTCGAGCAACGACGGCAACGACATCCTCAAGGGCGGCGCGCGCGAGCGCCTGGCGGCCAAGGCACCGAACACACGCCACCTCTACAGCCGCACCACCGACCTCGAAGCCAATCTCAGTTCCTGGATGCACGCGCTGGAGTTCACCAACCCGCCGGTCAACGCCGGGCTCGGGGCGTTCGAACGCTCAAACGCCGAACGCGAACGGATCCTCGACTACGCCAAGGGTGTGGACCTGCTCGACGCTGACGGCGACGGCAGCACCAGCGATGGCCGCGGCCAGATCGGTGCGATGGTGCGCAACCAGCCAATCGTGATCCAGTACGGTGGCACCGAGGCCAACCCGGACCTCGTGGTCTTCACCGCCACCAGCGACGGCTACCTGCACGGCTTCGACGGCGTCACGGGCGATGAGATATTCGCGATCGCGCCGAGCGAGTCGCTGCCGCACTTCGTCACCCAGTACGACAACCAGAACACCGGCAAGAACCGGTGGTGGGGGATCGACGGCAACCTCTCGGCCCACATCATTGACCGCAACCGCGACGGCACGATCAGCAGGGCCGCTGGCGACAGCGCCGTGCTTTACCTGTCCTACGGACTCGGGGGTCGCGTGGTCTACTCCTTCGACGTGACCGAGGCCAACAACCGCACCTCGCCTCAGATCATTGAAATCGCCAAGAAGCACAGCGGGCTGAACTCGCGCTGGAGCGAACTCGGTCACGCACTGTCCAAGCCGGTGCCGTTCCGCATGCGAAACACCTCGACGGCGCAGAACTTCATGGCCTTCTCGATGGGCTACGACCCCAACGCGGAGTTCAGCTACACCGGCCACACCATGGGCCGCGGTATCGCCATCCTGCGCACCGACGACGGCTCGATTGCCTGGTCGGGCTACGCCAGCGGGAGCCCCGCGTTCTCGGACGACAGCTTCACCAACATGGACTTCGCTTTCGTCGCCGAGCCGAGCACACTCGACACCAACAACGACGGCTTTGCCGATCGGCTCTACGCGGTCGATCTCGGGGCCCAGGTGTGGCGCTTCGACATCGAAGACCACTTTGTGCGGCGATCGAGCAGTTCGGTGGACGGGTGGCGCGGCGCCGCCCTCGGCCGGGATGCTGACGGCGAGCGCCGACGCGCCTACAAACAGGTGCAAGCGGTGATGGTGCAGGATAAGGGTGCGGTGTGGGCTGCGCTGGTGGTGGGCAGCGGCGACCGCATGAACCCCACCTTGTCACCCAACACCAACCGACTGTTCATGATCAAGGACACCAACACGCTGGGCGTGCCTCAAACCACCCCTTTCGACGCCGGTGACCTCTACAACGCGACTGCCAACACCATCGGCAGCCTCACAAACCAGACCTTGCTTGCGCAGGAATACGAGGACCTCCGGGCTGCCAACGGCTGGTACATCGACTTGCCGCCGGACCGCAAAGCCATCTCGCGCCCGGTGATTGCCGAGGGGATCATCAACTACCCGGTCTACACGATTCCGTCGAGCAGCAACCCCTGTCAACACAACATCGGCCAGGGCAGTCTGTACCGCATGGCGTTGTACGATGCGCAACCGGTGCACGACTACAACCTGAACGGCACGCTCGACACCGACGATCGCGAGATTCCACTCAAAGGCGCGGGCATACCGCCAGACGCGGTCGGGCACCGCGACCCCGAGGGCAACCTGTCGGTGTGTGTCGGTTTCGAATGCTACCCGGCCGACCCGAACGTGCAACCCGGCGACGAGAACCCGAAGGTGTACGAGAGCTACTGGTTTCAACGCTGACGGTTCGGCGACGGCGTGACGCCGCCGCCCTGGTATCAGGAGACCAGCAGAGTGAAATCCCCGAAAGTCGACGACATGTCGATGAAGAGGCTGTCCGCGTTGGCGTTGAATGCCACGGCGTCCTGAAACACGGGCGGATCGAGGTGCGACAACTCGGATTGTGTCGCGTACCCGGCGGCAATGTGACCCAATACGATGTTGAGGAACTCGGCCACCGAGTCGTTGCGGACCGCGTCGTTGTCACTGAGGTCGGTGCCGAGGAACGCGGTGGAGACCGTTGCGGCAACATCGCGGTTCATGGTCCAGCCGATTCGCACCGGGCTTGGCATGTGGTACTGCTGATGCCAGACCGTGCGTTCGTTCGACTCGGGCAGCGCCGACACCACCTGAGACACCTGCACGTTCGCCTTGAGTACCCGCAAAAACAGGCGGGTCAGGGTGTCGACCGACTGCCGCACCAGCGCCGCGTGCACGTGCGCTTCGATGGTCGCGTTGTAGGAATCGACCACGACCGCGTTTTCTTCGGCGTGCAGGGCGAGTTCGCGTTTGACGGTGTCACTGTCGAGCACACCCTGCTCGACGAGGATCTCGCCAAAGTAGCGACGCCGCGATGATTGCAGGGAGAACAGTTTGTCGACCTGACCGCGATTCAGAAAGCCCTTCTCCACCGCCAGGTCGCCGAAACGCTTGTCAAAGCGTTGCTGATCAATGTTGATCTGGTGCGCCTGGTACTCGGTAAGGTAGCCCTGATCAACGGCCAGGGCGCCGATGGTCGGGTTGCACTCGCGTTGTACATCGAGTGCAAGCAAGAGCTGAGACTTGGAGATCAAGGCCTTTTCCAACAGGAATTGCCCAAAAAACTTAGCGCCCATGTCCGTCCCCGCTCAATTCAGTGCGGACAACGTCGACAGCGTTGCACCGACGGTGCTGGCTTCGAGCGGTTTCTGCAAGTAGGAGCGGGCGCCGTTGCGAAGGCAGGTCTCGACGTCCTGTTCGGAGCCGAGCGAACTGCAGATGACCACCTGCGCGTTGTCGTCGATGCTCATGATCTTGTTGAGTGCAGCCCGTCCGTCGTACTCGGGCATGACCAGGTCGAGCAACACGACGTCGGGTTGCAGTTCGAGGTACTGCTGCACTGCGTCTTTGCCGTCGCTGGCTTCGCCGATCACATCGTGACCCAGTTCGCTGACGATGTTCTTGGCCAGCATGCGCATCGACATTGAATCGTCGACCAGCAAGACTTTCAGTGGTCCGCTCACCGTGTCTCCCCCCACGTCCGTTCAGGTGTGCGCGCACCAAAAGGGCGCACGCTGTTCGTACGGCGACGTTACGGCAGCGGCCTCCGACACTTGATCGAGGCGGAACGGCCTGACAGTCATCGCGAGCGTGCCAACACAGTGGAGCCGCTTGCGGCAGACACCGCGGCGTGCGTAGCCGGAACGCACGGCCGTCAGCTGCGCGTCGGGATCAGGCGATGTGGGTGAGTTCGTGGATCCAGAACTTCTCCACCATGCCCTCGGTGGCAGCGAGGTAGGCGCTCAGGTGCTCGGCTTGCATGTGGGCCTGCCAGAGGTCGCGGCTGTCCCAGTTCTCGTAGAAGAGAAAAAAAGCCGGGTTTTCGTTGTCCTGGTGCAGGTCGTACTGGACGCAGCCGGCCTCGGCGCGCGTGATCGGCACAAGCTTCTCGAGCTCGGCCTTGACGGTGTCAATGTGCTCGGGGTGGGCAACGACGTTGCCGGTGATGGTCAGTTTGGCCACGGGTCGGTTCCTGGGTTGAGTGAACGTGGGCGCAGCATAGTTGGGCCGTTCAGACGGATAAACCGTGTATTAGTAAAGTATTTATCCGTATAATACGGACAATGAACCTCAACGATCTGCGGCTGTTCCGCCACATCGTGGTCCACGGCAGCCTGGCGGCCGCCGCACGCGAGAGCGGCCTCTCGACCACCACCGTGTCGGAGCGCCTGGTCAAACTCGAAGGTCGCTTCGGCGTCACGCTGCTGAACCGGACCACACGGTCCCTGCAACTGACCGAGGCCGGACGCACCCTGCTGGCCGGGCTCGAGCCCCTGCTCGAAGACGCCGACGCACTCGACGCCCGCATTCGCCACGGCGCCGACACGCTCTCGGGGCCCTTGCGCATCACTGCGCCAAGCGACCTCGGTCGACGCTGGGTAGCCACGCTTGTCGACCGCTTCCAGGCCACGCACCCCCAAGTGCACATCGAACTGCACCTCTCCGACGGCTACGTCGACCTGGTCGGTGCGGGCTTCGACCTGGCCCTGCGCTACGGCGAGCTCGCCGACAGCGCGCTGCGCGTTCGGCAGCTCTGGCACGGCGATCGGGTCGTCTGTGCCGCACCGAGCTATCTTGCACGACGCGGGGTGCCGCTCCGTCCAAGCGAGCTCGCTACGCACGACTGCCTCGTCATGCGCTTCGGTGATCTGCTCGACAACCGGTGGTGGTTCGGCGATGCGGATGCCCGCGAGAGCGTGCTGGTGCGCGGCCACCGCGTGTCCAACGACGGCGACCTGGTGCGCACCTGGTGCCTGAACGGTGACGGGATTGCATTGAAGTCGGCACTCGATGTGGGCGACGACCTCGACGCCGGTCGATTGGTGCGGCTGTTCAGCACACACCGCTCACACGCCACGCCACTGCAGATGCTCTTTCCCCCGGGTCGACGCCAGCCACAGCGTGTCCGTGCCTTCGCCAACTTTGTCGCCGACAACCTGTCGGGCAATCTGTCAGGCCACGCGATGCCACGTTGATTGGTTGGTGACTCAACCATGTCCAGTGCAAGCACACGGCGCACACCGGAACTCCCGAGACGGGCGCCGCTCAAACGGGATTGAACCACAACACGGCTTCTTACACCGCAACCCCTGACAGGACCATGAGCACTCAACCCCGCGGACAGCAATTGGTCGGCGCGCTGCGCAACTTCATCAAACTCGAGTCCGCCGGTGGCACCCTGCTGCTGATCACGGCACTTGCAGCCCTGGTCATCGCCAACTCCCCGATGGCCCCGCTTTACGACGCGCTGATCGACACCACAGTCGCCGTGCAGATCGGCGCGTTGTCAATCGACAAGCCGCTGCTGCTGTGGGTCAACGACGGCCTGATGGCGGTGTTCTTCTTTCTGATCGGGCTCGAGGTCAAACGCGAGTTCCTCGAGGGCGAGCTGTCATCACCGTCACAGATCGTGCTGCCGGCCATGGGCGCACTCGGCGGCATGGTCGTGCCGGCGCTGATCTACTGGGCCTTCAACCGCGGCGACGCGGTGGCGATGGACGGCTGGGCGATTCCGGTGGCCACCGACATCGCCTTTGCGCTCGCCCTGCTCAGCGTGTTCGGTTCGAGGGTGCCAATCACCTTGAAGGTGTTCCTGTTGTCGGTGGCGATATTCGACGACCTCGCCGCCATCGCCATCATCGCGGTGTTCTACTCGGACAGCCTATCGTTGACCCCGATGTTGGTCGGCGGCGGCGCGCTGGCGCTCGCTGTCACCATGAACCGGCTCGGGGTGACACGCACCTCGAGCTACATCCTGCTCGGCATCGTGCTCTGGGCTGCCGTGCTCAAGAGCGGTGTGCACGCGACACTCGCCGGTGTGTTGATCGCGTTCTGCATTCCGATGCGCGACCCCAACGGCGACTCGCCGTTGTTGCGACTCGAGCACGACCTGCACGGCCCGGTTGCGTTCGCCATCCTGCCGATCTTCGCCTTTGCCAACGCCGGGCTCTCGCTCGTCGGCACCGCCGACTTGCTGCACCCGGTGACCTTCGGTGTCGTGGCCGGCCTGGTGGTCGGTAAACCGGTGGGCATCCTGCTGTTTGTCGGTGTCGCGGTGCTGATCGGCATGGCCAAACGGCCGGCCGGCGTCACCTGGCCGATGCTGCTCGGCGTGTCCTGTGCCTGCGGCATCGGTTTCACCATGAGCCTCTTCATTGCCGGTCTCGCCTTCGAACACGGCAGCGGCACCTACTTCATTGGTGACCGGCTTGGCATTCTTGCCGGCTCGGTGGTGTCGGCTGCCCTCGCCTTCGTGGTACTGAGGGCGTCACTGCCGGCGCACGCCGAATCTGCTTCCAAGGCGACCCACTGACGCACACCCACTCGCGCTAGCACGGCATCGATTTCATTTGTATCGGTGCAAATAGCTTTGCGTTTTTCTCGGTGCCCAGCCCGAATGGGCTTTGCATTGGCCACCCCTCCGAACATAGTATCGGGGTGCAGCATCGAACCCGATGGGCGGGCGATGCCGGGTTGTAACGCAGTGCAAGGAGAGACGATCGTGTTGAAAGTGACCTACTTGGCTTTGGCAATTGGCGCAATGGGCCTGACCGCGTGTGGTGGCGGGGGCGGGGGCAGCAGCAATGACACAGCCACCGGAACGGGGACGGGCAGCACGAGCGGCAGCGCGGACGCCGGCACCGGCACCGGCTCCACCGGGAGTACCGACTCCACCGGGGGCACCGGAAGCACAGGCGACAGCGGGGGCACCGGAAGCACGGGCGACAGCGGGGGCACAAGCACGGGCGACGTGACCCTGATCGGCGCCATTTCCGTGGATGAATTCACCACGAGCAACACACTCGAAGCCGCTGCCGTGTTTTTTCAGATTTCGCAGGGCCTCCCTGCAGCGCTCATCCAGGCGAATCTGGCGCCGACACTGGACGTTTGCGAGGTCGACGTGACCCAACTCGGCGCACCGGATCCCGACGATGATCTGCCGGATTTCGATCTGCCTGGCGACATCGATCTGTCCACCGTGAGCGCGGGCGACGCCATCCCGATTCGATCCGCCGGCGCCGAGCTCACCCGGCTGGTGCGCGGCAGCCTGTTCGGTCTCACAGCGTACACCCCGGAACCCGAGACCGCCCCGGGGCCGATGCCAGCCGATCTGTCGGCGTCCATACCGGGTGACGTGTTTCCGGCCTTTGCCAACGTGGCCCTGCCCACCGTGGAAACCTTCTCACTGACCGCCCCGCTCGGCCCGGTGACGCCGACCAGCGTCTTCACCTGGGTGCCCGGCACCACGCCTGACACCTACATCAGCCTCGACGTCAGCAGCTTCGATTTCATCAACGGCACCATCGTGTCAGTCACCTGCGAACTCACCGACGACGGCGCCTTCACCTTCCCCGCCACAACGCAGGCTGCGATGGGCGCGGATTTCGAAAGCTTCGGGCCAGCCTCCGCACTGCGGGACCGCACGACCACCCTGCAGCAAGGCAATGCCCTGCTCGTGTTGACGACAACCAGCGGCGACTGACCCCGGGGTCGGGGCACACGCCCCGGCCTCACGCGGCCATCAGGTAGTCAACGCCGATGCGCAGAGCCAGGGCGTCAAGTGCCGTGCGCAGCGCCCGACGCGCCGGCGGCCGCGCAACGCACCCGAGCACCAGCGTCCCGCGTGTGGGTACCAGCGCCGACAGCGGCAATACAGGTACCCCCTGGCGCAGGCCACCGACCCGGCGCGCCGCGATGTCGTGGAAGCGGCTGACGGTGACGCCGTGCGCGCGCAGGGCGCGGCACAAACGCACCGCGTGCTTGCCGCCACCGCAAATGGCCACGTCACGACCCCGCACCTCGCTGAGCGCCAGGTGGTGCGCACGCGCGTCGATGTAGCGGTCACGGGCACAGCGGGCGTCGGTGCGGGTCAGCCGCGCACTGTGGTCGCGCCAGTCGGTCAAGGTGCATCGCAGCTTGCGAAACCGCCAGCCTGCGGCGCGGGCACGCAACCAGAGGTCGAAATCTTCGGCCCACGGGCCTTCGCGGTAACCACCGAGTGCACGCACGGCAGCGGTGCGCAGCATCACGCTCGGGTGCACCACCGGCGCCTCGACGTAGACGTTGTCGACAATGTCCGTGTGCGTCACGAGACGGTTCTGCCAGGCGAGGTAGCGGCGCATGCCGTCGGGCACGGCAGCCGACGCGGAAAACGCCCGCACCCGACTGGCGACCACCGTCAGCGACGGGTCCGCAGCAAACACGGCGAGCTGGTGCGCAAGGCGCTCGGGGTGCATGCGGTCGTCGGCGTCGAGGCGCGCGACAAAGGGGGCGCGGCAGGCCGTGAGGCCGGTGTTGAGCGCCGACACCAGGCCGCGCCCGGCGTTGCCGATCACGCGAAGCCGCCGATCCGCAGGCAACCCGACCAGGGCGGAGTCGGTGGAGTGGTCATCGACCAGCACGAGCTCCCAGTCGGTTCGGGTCTGCGCGCACACACTCGCGACGGCCTCGTGCAACCACAGGCCGCCATTGCGCACCGGCATCAACACCGACACCGTGGGTGCGGTCACGCGCGCGCCGGTGGGCGTCAGGAAAAGGTGTCGCAGTCGCGCACGTCGCCGCTGCGCAGGCCGCGGATCAGCCATTCGGTGCGTTGCGCCGAGGTGCCGTGCGTGAAGGCTTCGGGCACCACGCGCCGACCCGCCTTGCGCTGCAGTGTGTCGTCGCCCACCGCAGCCGCGGCCGCCATGCCCTCTTCGATGTCACCCGGCTCGAGCAGTTGGCGATCCGTGTGGGCATGGTGCGCCCAGACACCGGCGTAGCAATCCGCCTGCAGCTCCATCGCCACCTGTACGCGGTTGCCGTCGACCTGGCTCATCCGCTGCCGGGCACGCTGCACGCGGGCGGCCGTGCCTTCGAGGGTCTGGATGTGGTGGCCCACCTCGTGGGCGATGACGTAGGCCAGCGCGAAATCCCCCTCGGCGCCCATGCGTTGCAATTCAGCCAGAAAACTCAGGTCGAGGTAGAGCTTGTGATCACCCGGGCAATAAAAGGGCCCCGCGGCGGCCTGCCCCGTGCCACAGGCAGTCGGTGTTGCGTCGTTGTAGAGCACCAGCTTTGGCGTCTTGTATTGCAAGCCCGCTCGCTGGAACATGTCGCCCCAGACCTGCTCGGTGTCGGCGAGCACCACACTCAGAAACTCGACCACCTCGGCGTCCTGGTCCGAGGTGGGCGCACGCGTTTGTTGCACCGGAGCGCTGCCACCGCCGAGCACACCCAGCAGCGCGCTCGGGTCGAACCCGAAAATCAGCGCGGCGATCAGGGCGATGATCGTCATACCGCCCCCCATGCCCGCACGGCGTCCGACACGCCCGCCCGTGCGCTGGCCTCGACGGTCTTCGATGTTGCCGCTCCGGCGTCTGCCTCGCCAACGCATCCTGTTACCCCCTGGGCTGCGGTGTGGTGGGTGCCCAGTGTACGCAGGTCCCCGGGACCGGGCACAGCCCCGTCAGAACTTCGTCAGGTTGAACGGCGCGCGGTCGGTCAGTAACAGGCGGTCCAGGACCGCAACCGCGGGCACCGGACCGTGCAGCTGGCCGGCGTCGGCGAGCTCGGCGACACGCGTGCCGCCGAAGACCGTCATCGCCAGCGTCTCCGGCGCGAGCACGACCGCATCCGGGCCGGGCGCAACCCGTGTCACCGTGCCGGCACCGTCGACCACGCTGAGGCGGTAGCCGCCCGATTGCGGTGCCAACAGCGGGTCGCTGTAGTCGAACTGGATGTCGCCGTCCGACAGGTAGCGGCGCCCCTCGAGCAGCGCGATGACGTCGAGCGGGCGCACCCACGACATGTCCAGCCGACGCACCTGGCGGAACTCGCGCGGCTCGGTCATCAGGTGGCGGACCGGCGGGTCGACCGGCGCCAGCTCCCAGCGCAGCTCACGCACCCAACTGATGCGACAGAGCGCCGCAAACAACGCGACTTCGGCTGCCACCGAGGTGGCGACCAGCTCGCGCAGCCTCAGGCGGTTGGCTGGCGTACCCGGCTCACCGGCGTCGTCGGCCACGTCCTCGAGCACGTAGAGGGCGTAGGCGTCGAGATCGCCGCGTGCGCTTTGCCAGCCTGCGACAAACTGGGGCCCACCACCGAACCAGCTGCGCTCGGCGGCGCCGACAATCATCGACCACCAGTCCGCGCTCCGGAACACATCACCCCCGCGGCGTCTGCAGGCCGCGTCGTGGACGGGTGCGAGCCGCCTCGCGGTGTCGGCGACGTCGTCGAGCAGCACCAGCTGGCCCTCGGCTGCCGACGCCGGATCGCGCAGCGCGAAATCCCGAGTGTCGAGCTGCCAGACGGCCATCTCGGTCGCCTGGCCGTAACCGAAGCGACGGTAGAGCCCGGACTCGGACGCCATCAAGAGCGACGCGGCGTCGCCGAGGGCCGCACTTTGCTTGAGGTGGCCTTCGAGCAGCGGCCGAAAACCGCCTCTGCCCTGTGCGACCGGTGAAATGCCCACGCCGCCGAGCCCGGCTGCGGGCACGTCGCCACCGCCCGGCAGACTCATGCGGTAGGGGTAGGAAAAACAGCCGCCGATGATCGTGTCCCCGTCGGCGACCGAGAGGCGCCGTTCATCGGGTCTGAGGTGTTCGCGATCGAGTGTGACCTCACCGAGCATGCCAAAGGCTGCACGCACGGCGTGGATGGTGGTGAGCTGCTCGTCGGCGTTGGGCTGAAACACCCGAATCGCACCGCTGTGGCAGTCGTAGGGGACAGGGTTGCTCATTGCGAATCGCATCGCGTCACGGTGCGTCAGTGTGCCACACTGGTCTGCCAAGGTGACGACACGCAACGCATGACGGTTCTCACGCGGTGGCAACGCGGCCTGGCGCTCAGCGCCACCATCATCGCGTCGAGCATGGGCTTCATCGACGGCACGATCGTCCACATCGCGTTGCCGAGCATCCAGCGCGATCTCGGCGCCAGTTTCGCCGCGCTGCAGTGGATCGCCAATGCCTACCTGCTGGCGGTGTGCGCCTTGCTCGTGATCAGCGGCGCGCTCGGTGACCGCTACGGGCCGCGACGGGTTTTTCTCTTCGGCATTGCGGGCTTCACCGCAGCGTCGGCTGCCTGCGCCGCCGCGCCAGACAGCAGCTGGTTGATCGCCGCGCGCACGGCGCAAGGGGTGTTCGCCGCGCTCATGTTGCCGCAGTCGCTCTCGATCATCGCCCGGCTCTACCCGCCTGAGCAGCGCGGCCGGGCGGTCGGGATCTGGTCGGCCGCGGCGTCGGCCTCGGCAGCCGCAGGCCCGGTGATCGGCGGCTTCCTGGTCGACACCGGCGGCTGGCCCTACGCGTTCTGGGTGAACATCCCGCTCGGCATCCTCGCGGTCGCACTGACGGTCTACGCGGTGCCGCGCGGCAACGAGCGCAAGCCGGTGCCGCTCGACTGGCCAGGCGCCTCGCTCTTGACCCTGGCGCTGGCAGCCCTGGTGTTCGCGACCATCAACGTGTCCTTGCACCCGGTGGCATCACACCTGGTCTGGCCAGGCTGGTTGGCGGGTGCCCTCGGGCTGTTCGCCTTCGTCGCCTGGGAGCGCCGTGCCGTCGCGCCGATACTGCCGGCGCACTTTCTCGCCAACCGCGAGTTCGTGCTGCTGAACGCCTACTGCCTGTTCGTCTTCACGGCGTTCATGTCGCTGTTGTTTCTGGTGCCCTACGTGATGGTCACGTCGCTCGGTCTCAGCGCATCGCAGGCCGCGCTCAACATGCTGCCGCTCGGCATCTGCATCAGCCTCATGGCCCGCCCGGTCGGCGTCTGGGCCGACCGGGTGGGCTACCGCACACCGATGATCGTCGGGGCCGTGGGCATCGCGATCGCCACCGCGTCGGCCTGCCTGCTGGTGTTGCTCAGAACGCCCTGGTCCGGTGCCATCGTGATCACCGCCCTCGGCGTCGCCGCGGGCGCGATGGTGACGCCGCTCACCACCGGCGTGCTGAACAGCGTCGACACCGAGGAGAGCGGGCTCGCCTCGGGCATCAACCACGCCGTGACGCGCATCGGCAACCTCTTCGCCGTCGCCCTGTTCGGTGCGTTGCTGGCGCTGCGCTACCGCCACCACCTCGATACCGCGCTGGTCGACCAGGTGCCCGACGCCGACGCGCGTGCGCAGATCGCACCGGTGGTGCGCGGCGCCGCCGACACGCTCACGCAGGCCGACCTCGGCGCCCTGCCAACCGTGCTGCACCCACCGGCCCGCGCGGCGCTGGGTCAGGCGCTCGATTCGGCTTTCATCGACGTGATGCTGATTGCGAGCCTGTTCGCGCTGGTGGCCGCAGGCTGCGCCGCAGGGCTAAGCTCAGTTAAACTCTCGGCTGCCGCGAGCGATCGATGATTTCATTTGGCAGTAATTCTCTGTGTCGTGAACGACTATCTACTGAACGTAAAAAACGGACAAACGGATAACCATCCATGGCACTCTATCGTAACGAACTGCCTCAACTCACTGGCAAAACCTTCCTGGCATACACAGGCATGGAGACCGACCTGCTTTTTACACAAGGTGTCGATCTGCTGGGATTTGCCTCCTACCCGCTGCTCGAAACAAGCCGAGGCAGAGAGCTGCTGACTGGGTATTTCACAAACCTGATTGAAATCGGCAGAGAATCAGGTCTGGGTGTCATTCTTGAAAGCCCAACATGGGTCGCAAACCGGGATCGCGGCGCAGCTATCGGATACACGCCGGATCGGCTTATTGAGTTGAATAAGCAGGCAATTGCCTTGATGGCTCACATCCGCGATAAAAATAGCGATCTTCCAACAGTTCTAAGCGCCAATATCGGCCCGCGAGATGATGCTTATGCGCCTGCGGACCAAATGACCGCAGATGTGGCGATGGCCTATCACTCCGAACAGGTAGCAGCGCTATCAGACACGGAGGTTGATTTGATCAGTGGATACACTGTCGCCTATCCACAAGAAGCAACAGGGATGGTGTTGGCAGCCAAGGGTTTTGAATTGCCAGTGATCATTGCGTTCACGGTTGAAACAGATGGCAAGCTGCCAAATGGTGCAACTCTGAAGAGCGCAATCGAAGAAGTGGACAAGGCCACAGACGGCTATTCGAGCTACTTCATGATCAATTGTGCGCATCCAGACCACTTTAACGACATTCTATCTGACGAACCCTGGATGCAGCGTCTAAAAGGCATCGTGGCCAACGCGTCAAGGTGCAGCCACGCGGAGTTGGATGAAGCCGATGAATTGGACGATGGAGATCCAGCAGAGCTGGGAAATCAGTTGGCTGAAATCTCTAGGAAATACTCACAAATCAATATTCTCGGCGGCTGTTGCGGAACCGATAGTCGACACTTAAAGCAGATTGCAAATTCGATATCGAAAGCCTGACCAACTCTACTACTTCACCTTAGCGTACTATTCCGCCCCCAAACATAGGCGAACCCAAAAAAGGGACATTCCCTCTACTCATATACATCCACACGCTTGTGAAATATGAAGAAGGGTGGATTATTGAAAAATCCCGCATCATCTCATCGTTAGGCACCGGCCCGGCGTAAACACCCTAATCTGCCACACCAGGTGCAAAAAGGTCAGTGCGCCTGCTCCCAACTGTCGCCGACCCCGGTGTCGACCTCGAGAAGCACGGACAGGTCGCAGCGGCCTTGCATCTGCCGCGTCGTTGACCCGCGAGGCCAGACGCCGTCCCAGTCAGTCGCTCGAGGTCGCTGTGAACAGGGCGCCGAGATCGAGGGCGCCGTGGGTCGGCCAGGGCGCAGACACCGCATCGCGCCAAACGATGCGCTGCGGAAACTGCGCCTGCTCAGCATCCAGGGAGAAGGCGCAGTAAAACAGCGGCCGCACCTCGACCCGGTCTCCCTGCCGCCGCGCCTCGACAAAGACACCCCTGCCGTGGCGGTCCGTGACGGGCGCCAACAGGACACCCCCGTCCTGCCAGCGCGTCACCAGCGGCTCGGCCACCCGACTGCACCCGAACGAACACACGATAGCGTCGAGCACCGTGTGACGATCATCCACCAGGACCCGTTGGCGGGTGGCGAAGAGCTGCGCCGCGTGCGCACGGAGTGGCTCATGCACGTCGTGAAAACGCACCTCTGCGTCCGGAAACAACGCCGCCAGGATGGCCGTGTAATACCCCGAACCGCAGCCGAGGTGCAGTAGCCGCGTCGGTGCGTGCGTCAACAGCCGGTCGAAAACCGCCGCCCAGAGACTCGGTTGGCCGTTATTGATACGCCGGCTTGCATCGAGCTGCACCAGCCGATCGTGGTAGAGGTCCTGCTCGCGGGACGTTTTTTCGACGTGACCGTGGCGGCCAGGCAAGTGGTGCAAGACTGACCAGGGCGGCGGCAGCAGACAGGCCGCGCGGTCCACGCTGGCAAAGGCGGGGATCAATTGGCCGGCGTGTTCGAGGCCGGTGCAGACCGCCTCGGCGTAGTGTTGTCGGATCGGGCTCAGGGCGTCCATGTGCCGCGTGACGCATGTGCAGCGGGGGCGAGGGCAGTATACAGGTCGGCTTGCACGGGCCAGGGCGGCCTAGCGCGGGGTGTGGTTGAACGGCGCGATGATGTCGGCCGTCGGAAACGCCTCCAGCACGGCGTCGGTCGCGTCGGCCTCGAACACGAGCTTGACGTTGGCCCCGGCGTCCATGGTCGCGTAGGCCTCGAGACCGTCGCGACGCGCCTGCCAGAGCCTTTCCAGAACCGACCAACTCGTGCTAGTGAGGTAGGTCAGCGCGGGTCGCGCCGATTGCATGGTGGCATGCATGGCGAGCGCATTGGCTTCCACCAGCGGTCCGAGTGCGCTGGCATCGCGGTCGCACAGGGCCTGTTCGATCGCACGGCAGTCCGCCTCTGCCCGCTCGGGCCAGGCGGCGTACAGCGGACTGGTCGCCACCGTGTGGTTCATCCCGTCACGCGACGACCAGGCTTTGGCCTCGGTCGTCACCGTGACGACGGCAATTCGAAACGCGGGCCAAGTCAGGTCCAGCGGCACACCGTGACTGTCTTCGCCGTCGGGCCGGACACCGCGATCCCAACGCACGAAGCCGTGCCAGAGTGACCGCGTGGCGCTGCCGGATCCCAACCGGGCGATCACACTCATCTCGCGCGCACTCAAGTCCAGCTCGAAACACGCACACAGCGCGCGTGTCAGCGCGGCGAAACCCGACGCAGAGGATGCCAGGCCCGCCGCCGTCGGCAGGGTGTTGCGCGTGTGTATGCGGAGCGGCGGGCGGTGTATGCCGCCAAAGCGCTCGGCGAAGCGCAACACGCGGCGGGCAAAGGGGCTGTCTGCCGCCAGTTCGGCATCGTGCAGAAGCACGTGATCCCGGTCGTCAGGCGACGGCGAAATGGCCGTGTGTGTCCCCCAGTCTCCGAGGGAGACGGACAGCGAGCTGTTCAGGGGTAGATTTGCAGGCTTGTCACGCTTACCCCAGTACTTTGCCAGGGCAATGTTGCTCGGCGCGTAGACCGAGACCGTGCGCGCGGGTCCGGCTGCACGCACCGCCGTCGACACGCGCTCGAGCAGCCCACTAGCCATGCAACACCATGCCCTCGGGCGCCACGGTAATCGGCGAAAAACCCGGCGGCGTCGCGCCGAGGGCCAGAACACAATCGCCCAGGCCCGAGCCCGAGATCTTGGCCGCCAAGGTGCCGGGCGTGGCGAGTGCGCCAGCGACCAGCTCGTCGAGCAGGGTGTCGCTGACGCCGAGCTCGACCAGGAGCGGTTGGTAGCGGTTCAGTGCAGCGGCGAAAGCGCGCCAGTCCTCGGCGATGGCGGCATCGACTGCGGCATCGGCACTGGCGCCCATGATGCGGTAGCGTTTCGCGTACTCGGCCTCCCGCCCGCGGGTGTGCTGCGCCACCCGTGCCAGGACCTCGGCAGTCGGCGTCTTGTAGCCGCTGTAACGCAACGCCAGCGATGGCGGCGCGGGCAGCGGCCTCACCTCGGTGTCCGGCGGGGCGCGGTAGGCCAACAGCCCGCCGAACACACTCGCGGCCACGTCGGCACCGCTGCCACGCCCCTGCAAGCCCTGCACGATACCGAGCGCCTCTCGGTGCACGGCGAGGGGGTCGGCGCAGGGATCGAAACCGGCAAACCGCTGGCACGTGGCCAGGCTCGCCACGATCACGGCCGCGGACGAGCCAAGCCCGAGCGTGGGATCGATGTCGGAGCGGATGTCGAGTTCAAAGCCGGCCGGCACCGTGTCGCGGTACGCATCGAGCACGGCGATCACCGGCCGGAAGGGGTCGACCGGGCTGAGCGTATCGAGGTGTGTGACCAGCGGGTCGGCAATCGACGACCGCACGTGCACCTGACGATCAGAGCGCGGCGTCAAACTGACGGTGATGCGGCGCGCGACCGCCGCCACGACGGCCCGCTCGCCGTAGACCACCGCGTGTTCGCCAGTGATCATGATCGAGCCGGGTGCGCTGGCTCGAATCACCCCGCGGGCGCCGGCAGCGGTCGCTGCGGTGCAGGACCCACAGCGGCACCGGTGCGAGACAGACACAGTGGCGACCACTGCACCGCCGGGTACTGCGCGCTCAGGGATGTGATCGCTTCGGGATCTCGCAGGTGCACGAGAATCGCACCGCCGTTGTCGCCACGTACCGCACCTGCGCCACAGACCTTGGCCGCCCCGCCAGCCGCCTCGACCGCGGCAATGAACTCCCGGGTCACCGCCGGCACGACGCCGATCACATCCAACAGGCGTTGGTTCTCGCGGATGGCTTCATCCGGGTCCACGCCGTTGGTCAAGGCAGTGGCCAGCGCCTGTGTGCACTCGGCGAAGCGGTCCCACAGGACACGATCCGACCCGTGGCGTTCGCGCACCTGGCTCACGCACTCGCCGGTGGGACTGAGCGGCCGCCCTTGCAGTGCACAGAACCACCCCTCGCCACGTGCGAGGCTGTGGTCGTGTGCAAGCGTGTGCGTGCTGAAGCCCTGCCCGTCGTAGCGCACCAGGCCACCGCGCACCACGGTCGCAGCGTCAATCGGACCCGCGTTGCCGTGCTTCAGGCGTTCGCAGAAGCGCACCCGTTCGTAGCGGGCCTCAAGGCTCTTGTGGCGGTCGAGCAGGGATTCGAACAACACGGTGGTCGCGGCCACAACGGCCGCGGAGGAACCCAGTCCCGCGCCGATCGGCAGGCTGGATCGGCTGCCCAGTTGCCCGGGCAAGGGCACACGGTTGACTGCACCCACACCGGTCAGCTCGCCGCCGTCCTTGTCCTGCAGGAGCGCCGCCAAGGTGTAGACGGCGAGGTCGTCGGGTCGCGTGAGAATCTGGCGCACACCCAACTCACCGCGCTTGAATTGATCGAAACGCTGGTCGAGCGAGTGTTTGAATCGGGAGAGGATCTTCAGCGGGTAGTAGGCGCCCGCCGACAGCCCGCCAAACGCGGTTCGCAGGCCGGTCTTGGGCCCAACGGACTTGAACCAGACCTCCGTGTAGGACGCGATCGCCATGGCCATGGCCGGCGCGCCGTAGAGCACCGAGTGCTCCCCGGACAGGATGAGCTTGCCGGGCGCGTGGGCGACGGCATCAGGCGAGTCGGTCAAGGTACACCCGTTTGTCCTGTTCGATCGACGCCAGACGGAAGCGGCCGCGCGCGGTGTCGGGCAAGGTGATATTGCCGTTGACCGGGTCGTCTGCGGCGTGCCACAACGACAGGTATTCGTCGTAGTCCACAGGGGTGCGCTCATCGAGCAGCGCGCGGTGTCGATCGACCGCGAGGTGATCGCGGTAGCCCGGTTGCACGCTGGCATCGAAGAATTCACCGATCGCACCCGAGCCGTAGCTGAACAGGCCCAGCCGTTGATCAGCGAGATCGGTTTCACTGTGCTCGAGGGTTGACAAGACCGACAGGTACAGTGACGCCGTGTAGGTGTTGCCGACCACGCGGTTGTAGATCAGGCCCGAGGCCGCCTGGTCCAGGTCGCAGGCCGCCTTGGCCTCCTTGGCCAGGCGCTGGTGGGCCTTCTCGCCCATGCGGGAAAACGGCAGGTGAAAACAGAAGTGCGCGAAATCGGCGTATTCGACACCGCCCTGCGCGCGGTAGTCGCGCCAGGCCATCGACAACGCGTTGAGGTAGCGCAGGGTTGAATATTTGCCGTCGAACAAGGGTGTACGGCGGTGGTTCGGCCGCCAGAAATCCATGACGTCTTCGGTGAACACACCGGAGATGTTTCCGAGCGACAACACCCGCGGGTTGGCACTGACGAGCATGGCCACTGCGCCCGCCCCCTGCGTCGCCTCGCCGGGGGAGTCGAGGTCGTAGCGCGCGACATCGGAGGCCACCACCAGCACGCGCCGCGCCGGTTTGCGCGCCACGTGACTGCAGGCCATGTGCAGCGCCGGTGTCGCTGCGTAGCAGGCCTGTTTGAGTTCCACAGTGCGGCAATTGGCGGGCAGGTTCAGCAGACGGTGCAGGTACACGCCCGCCGATTTTGACTGATCCACGCCGGTCTCGGTGGCGAACAGCAGCGTGTCCAAGCCGTCCGTGCCGGCTTGTTCGATCAGCGGCTGCGCCGCCTCGGCTGCCAGCGTGACGATGTCCTCGTCGTGCCCGGGCAGCGCGATCAGGTGCTGGCCGATGCCCTTGGAGAATTTGTCGGGGTCGATGCCGCGTTGCGCCGCCAGGGTGTCGAGGCCGACGTATCGCCCGGGCGCGTAAAACGAGATGGCATCAATTCCGGTGACTGTCATAGCGGCGGGTTCTCTAGCGCAGCAAGGACGCGTTGTGCTTCAACGCATCGACCTCTGCACAACCGAGCAGGAACATCGCTGTCTTAAACTCCGACCGTAGCCGATTTATTCGCTCAACCAGGCTTTCGACCGAGTGTTGCGCAGCCGCGAGCAGCGGGGCCGCCACACCACAGACATCCGCACCGAGCACCAGGCACTTCGCCATGTCGATGCCGTTGCGGATACCGCCGCTGGCGATCAGGGTCGCCTGCGACTGCTGCCGCGTCAGTTCGGCCCTGGCGTCGATCAAGGCATCCACTGTGGTCAAGCCCCAGTCCTGGAACACCAAGCCCAGGTCGTCGTCTTCGGCTCGCCGGCGGTGGTACTCGATGCGGCTCCAGGACGTACCGCCTCGCCCGGCCACATCGAAATGGCGAACACCCGACGCCAAGCCCGCCGCGACATCACTCGCCGACAAGCCTGCGCCGACTTCCTTGAGGATGACCGGCTCCGGCACGGCCTGCACCAGTGCCGCGATACGCTCATTCAAGCGCGCGAAGTTCCGGTCCCCCTCTGGCTGTACACACTCCTGCAGCGGGTTGAGGTGCAGGTACAGGGCGTCCGCCTCCAACGTGTCGAGCGCCAGCCGGCAGTGCGAGGCATCGAGGCCGTAATTCAATTGTACGGCGCCGATGTTCGCGAGCAGCGGCACACTCGGCGCGTGTTCGCGCAGCGCGAAACTGCTCCTCGACTGGGGGTCGGTGAACATCACGCGTTGCGACCCGACGGCCATGGCGACACCGGTCCGCTCCGCGGCCTCCGCCAGGTTGCGGTTGATGCGCAGGATCTCCTTGCCGTGACCGCCGGTCATGGACGAGATCAACATCGGAAAGCTCAAGGGTTTGCCGAGAAACACGGTGCCTGTGTCGACGGCATCGAAATCCAGTTCCGGCAGGGCACGGTGGGTCAAGTGCACCTTGTCGAATCCCGAGCCTCGACGCTCCACCTCGGGGTCGGACTCGATCGCCCGGATGTGCTCGAGTTTGCGGTCGGCAACTTGTGTGTCCGTTGTGGCTGACGAACTCATCGCTCGAGCTCCATGTGTGCGCGCACCAATTCTCCGGGATTGGTTTGTGCCGCGAGCAGGGACAGCTCTCCACACAATACAACTCCCGCACAGATGCCTGCCAGCCGACGTGCATTGTCGCCCGTATCTCGCGTTGCCTTGCAACCAAGCTCCATCAGGTTCTTCTCTACCACGGTGTTGGATTTGCCGGCACCCACTGTGCCGAGGATCAGGTTGGGCAAGCTACAGATAAAATACAAGTCAGACTCGTTTTCACCACGTGTCTCGCAATGCACAAGACCCTGGCTCCCCTCAATGATGTTAGCCGCGTCCTGTCCTGTGGCCAGGTAGAAGCCGAGCAACATGTTGGCAAAGTGCGCATTCGCCGTGCGCAGCGAGCCGGCCAAAGTGCTACCGACGTAGTTCTTCTCGTAGTTCAGGGTGACGATCTTGCGCGCCGTCGTGCGCAGGACGCGGGACAACACACGTCCAGGCACGGTCAGCTCGGCGACGACGTTTTTTCCCCTGCCCGCCAGGCCGTTCACAGCCGACGTCTTCTTGTCCGTGCACACGTTACCGGAAATCGACGCGTACTCAAGTTCCGGGTGTTCGGCGAGTATCCAGGTCAGCACCGCCTCGGCTGCCTTGGTCACCATGTTGTGACCCGCCGCGTCCCCGGTGCTGCACGACAGCCGGATGAACAGCAGATTGCCGACAATCTGCTTGTCCATGTCGGTCAGACGGGCAAAGCGACTCGTGGACGCTACCCTGTCCGCCACCCGAGCCCGGTCTGCCTCGATTCGGCGCCACGCGCGGTGCGCGTGCTCGGCGTCCGGCGCGCGCAATGCGATCGAGCGGGTCATGCACTCATCGATCAGCGTGACCTGGATGCCGCCTGCGTGGCGAGACACGGCAGCGCCTCGATCCGTGGAGTGCCACAGCGGGGTTTCATAGGTCGCCAGCGGCACACGCACGTCGCCGTCGACAACCGGTCCCGAGAACCGAATGGGCCCCACGAAGCTGGTCGGTACCGGGGTGTCGAACGTGGGTCGTTTGCGCAAAGTGAATCTCACCTCGAGGACAGTGTCTGTTGGCGCCCGCCACCGCCCCGCCAGGCCAGGCCAGTCGATGCGGGTCTCTGCGTACGCCGATGTGACACGTTAACCCGGTATTCTCCCACAGAAATCACGGGGCCGAGCAGCCCGACAAGGTCGGTGCCCGTCGACCGGGGCGGACACGGCCAGCACGCCGGTCGCAGACGGCTACAGCGCCCGTTACATCCCCGTCAGGTCGCACCCCGTGACGCGCCGACCCAGGGCACGCCGAGCGGCGCGTTTGCGTTGCAGCATCCCGACCGGTGGCGTGAGACCAAACAGAGTCAGAGGCATCTGAGCATCGGGGTGCCCACCACCGTGTTTCAGTGTACGGGGCACCCGTGGGCGCCGGTGCCAGCAACCGCTACCTCGCCGAGCACACCCCCCGATGCGCAGTACCGTGAGCACGACGACCATGGCCACCTGATCGAGTCCGGCAAACCCGCGCAGCGTGCGAGTGCCACCGTTTTCGCCCGTTCTCGATTTCGCCCTCCCGGTCGAACGCGTGCTGCACACCGTGTTGATGACCGACATGTGCGACGCCACCGATTGGGTTCGATACGCTGGGCTCGAGGTCCCCCAATGGGCTGAACCGCGATGGGCTGCTGTACCGGGTGCCCGCTGTGCGAGGCTGGGGACCAGGGCATGTCAGTGCGCCTGCTCCCAACTGTGACCGACCCCGGTGTCGACCTCGAGCGGCACGGACAGCTCGGCGACGCGTGCCATGCGGTCACTGACTTCGGCCGAGAGGCGCTCGACGTCAGACGCGGCCACGTCGAAGACGAGTTCATCGTGGACCTGCATGATCATGCGCGCGTCGACGTCGCCCCGGTCGAGCCACGCTTGCACATCGATCATGGCTTTCTTGATGATGTCCGCCGCGGTGCCCTGCATCGGCGCGTTGATCGCGGTGCGCTCGGCGTAGGCCCGCATCTGGGCGTTGCGCGAGTGGATCTCGTGCAGGTACAGACGCCGACCGAACACCGTCTGGACGTAGCCGACGTCGTGCGCTTGGGCCCGGGTTTCGTCCATGTAGCGTTTGACGCCGGGGTAGCGGTCGAAGTACCGGTCAATGGTCTCCTGTGCCTCACCCCGGCCGATGCCGAGCTGACGGGCGAGCCCGAAGGCACTCATGCCGTAGATCAGGCCGAAGTTGACCGCTTTGGCAGAGCGGCGCTGGTCGCTGCTGACGTCCTCGAGCGGGGTGTCGAACACTTCACTCGCGGTCGCCCGGTGCACATCCAGCTTGTTGGCGAAGGCGTTGAGCAGGCCCGCGTCTTCTGACAGGTGCGCCATGATGCGCAGCTCGATCTGGGAGTAGTCCGCGGCGAGCAGGCAGTTGCCCTCGGCCGGCACGAAAGCCTCGCGGATCCGCCGCCCCTCCGGCGTGCGCACCGGGATGTTCTGCAGGTTGGGGTCGGTCGAAGACAGCCGCCCGGTGGCCGCCACCGCCTGGTGGTAGGAGGTGTGCACGCGACCGGTGGCCTCACTCACCTGCAACGGCAGCTTGTCGGTGTAGGTGGACTTGAGCTTGGAGAGGCTGCGGTGTTCGAGGATCAGGCGCGGCAGGTCGTAGTCGTCGGCGAGTTGCTCGAGTACGTCCTCGGCGGTCGACGGCTGGCCCTTGGGGGTCTTGCGGATCACCGGCATGCCCTGCTCCTCGAAGAAGATCTGCTGGATCTGCTTCGGCGAAGAGAGGTTGAACACCTTGCCGGCCGCGTCGTGCGCTTTTTGTTCGGCATCGGCCATCGCGCGTTCGAGCTCGGCGCTCTGCTCACCGAGCATGTCGCTGTCGAGCTGCACGCCGTTGCGCTCGACTTTTGACAGCACCGGCACCAGGGGCAACTCGATGCGCTCGTAGATGGCCTTGAGCGCGGGCTCGGCCTCGAGCTGCGGCCAAAGCGCCTGGTGCAGCCGCAAGGTGATGTCGGCGTCTTCGGCGGCGTAGTGCGCCGCCGGTTCGAGTTCGATCTGATCAAAGGTCAGTTGCGACTTGCCCTTGCCAGCGATGTCCTCGAACTTCACACAGGTGTGGCCCAGGTGCTTGCTTGCCAGGGTGTCCATGTCGTGGCGTGACCCGGCCGCGTCGAGCACGTAGCTCTGCAGCATGGTGTCGTGCAGGCGCGAACGCACGTCGAGGCCATGGCGCGCCAGAACGCTGATGTCGTATTTCAGGTTCTGTCCGACGATGCAGCGCGCGGGGTCTTCGAGCAGCGGGCGCAGGGCATCGAGCACGGTGTCGCGCTCGAGCTGCGCGGGCGCGCCCTCGTAGCGGTGGGCCACCGGGATGTAGGCTGCAAGACCGGGCGCCACGGCCACCGACACGCCAACGAGCTCGGCCGCCATGTAGTCGAGGCTGGTGGTCTCGGTGTCGAACGCAAACACCGGCACCATCTTGAGCTTCTTGACCCAGGCGGCGAGGTCTGCCGCGGTGGTGATCACGCTGTAGCGCGTGGCAACCGGGCTGTCGGCGGTATCGGCCACGATCGAGCCACTGCCAGAGGCAGCCTGTTCGCCCACGTCCTGCGCCCCGCCGAGGTTTTTCAGCGCGGTTTTCATTTCAAGCTCGGTGTAGAGCTCGCGCAGGGCCTCGACATCCGGCGCGTTGGGGCTGAGCTCGTCTTCGGTGAGCCCGTGCTCGACGTCGAGCTTGATCGTGGCGAGCTCGCGCGAGAGCGGCAGGGTGTCGAGCGCATCGCGCAGCCGCTCGCCGATCTTGCCCTTGACGTCCCCGCTCGCGGCGATCACGGCGTCGAGGTTGCCGTATTCGGTGAGCCACTTGACCGCGGTCTTCGGGCCGCAACCCGGCACCCCGGGGATGTTATCGACCTTGTCACCGACGAGCGCCAGGTAGTCGATGATGCGCTCGGGCGGCACGCCGAACTTGGCCACCACGCCATCGGTGTCCATGACCGTGTCGGTCATCGTGTTGATCAGGCTGACCTTGTCGTTGACGAGCTGCGCGAGGTCCTTGTCACCGGTGGAGATCACCACGGTCTTGCCGGCTTCGCTGGCTTCACGTGCCATGGTGCCGATGACGTCGTCGGCCTCCACGCCAGTGATCGCGATGAGCGGCAGCCCTTGTGCGCGAATCAGCGCGTGCAGGGGCTCGATCTGGCTGCGCAGCTCGTCGGGCATCGGCGGGCGGTTGGCCTTGTATTCGACATAGAGGTCGTCGCGGAAGGTCTTGCCCGGCGCGTCGAATACCACGACGAACTGCTCCGGCTGGTAGCGCTCGCGCAGGTTCTTGAGCATGTTGATCACGCCGTGGATCGCCCCGGTCGGCTGCCCGCCCGAGGTGGTCAGCGGCGGCAAGGCGTGGAAGGCCCGAAACAGGTACGACGAACCGTCGACGAGGACGAGGGGCGAATCAGACATGGGGCACCCGCAGGCAGAGTGGCGCGACCGGCCGGGCGGCGTCGCAGTACACATTGGCGAGCCTCAAGCATACCATTGGGTTCCCCTGGCCCCGACCACGACAAGGAGTGCCCGTGAGCGACAAAACCCCGGTCCAACTGCCCGGTCCGCGCAGCCCCGAGGCGGTTGAGGCCATGCTCAACCGCGACGGCTGGAAGATCTTCAAGATCATGGCGGAATTCGTCGACGGCTTTCAGAAGCTCGCGCCGGTGCGGCCCTCGGTAAGCATCTTCGGCTCGGCGCGCTTCAAACCGGACCACCCCTACTACGCGCTCACCGAGGACCTCTCGCGCAAGCTGTCGGATGTCGGCTTCGCCGTGGTCAGCGGCGGTGGCCCGGGGATCATGGAGGCAGCCAACAAGGGCGCCAAGGCGGGCAAGTCGGAGTCCATCGGGCTCAACATCGAGCTGCCGCACGAGCAGGGCGGCAACCCCTACCAGGACATCTCGCTGACCTTCCGCTACTTCTTTGCGCGCAAGGTGATGTTCGTCAAGTACGCGTCGGCCTACGTCGTCATGCCCGGCGGCTTTGGCACGCTAGACGAGTTCGCTGAAATTCTCACCCTGGTGCAGACCGGCAAGAGCCGCCGGATCCCGATCCTGCTGATGGGCGAGGGCTTCTGGGATGGCCTGATCAACTGGTTTCAGGATACGCTCGTCGCGCAGGGGACGATCAGCCCCGAGGACATGGAACTCTTCCACATCTGCGAGGACCCCCAGGCGGTTGTGGACGCGATATTCGACTTCTACGCCGGCCACGACGGCAACATGGACCCGAACAGCGCGCAGAGCACACTGGAGATTTGAGTCCGACCCGCCGTTAACCCGGGGGTGTTCGGCAATTGTTACATTTGTGAATCAGTCGGTGGGGCTGTCGTGGCCGCGCGCGTAGGATGCCCCCACTGAATGGCGCTGACGCCGCCCCGCGTGGCGCCCCCGACTGGTTACCCGAGCGTTTGGAATGGCTATGACAGGCTGGATTGGTGTCGACCTCGACGGCACGCTTGCACAATTTGACCGCTGGCGCGGCCCCGATTCGATCGGTTTGCCGATCCCGGCCATGGTCAAACGGGTCGAGGCCTGGGTGGCCGAGGGCCGCGAAGTCCGCCTGTTCACCGCCCGGGCCAGCGACCCACGGTTGATTCCGCCGATCAAGCGCTGGCTCAAACTGCACGGCCTGCCGGACCTCAAGATCACCAACGTCAAGGACTTCCAGATGATCGAGCTCTGGGACGACCGCGCCGTGCAGGTGATCCACAACACCGGCCGCGCTGTGCAGCCCGGGGCGCTGGACGAACAGGAGCGACCCGAACTCATCGACGTCGACGCACCGGTCGACGCCGCCCCCCCCTCGCCGGTCAGCGAAGACCCGGTGGTCACCCCGTCCGAAGCCGAAGTGGAGGCCTTCAAGCGCGCAGTCAAGGCGCGCGCCCGCGCCATCGACGAGAGCCTGCTCGACGCGCTCGATTCCGGCGAGGACTACACGCCAACCTCCGGCGAACTGGCGACCGAACCGGCATCCACACCGGCACCGATGCGGGCGCCAGTGGTCCCGCCAGCCCCCGCGGCTCCAACCGTTCGGGTGACACTCGGCGGCACCACACCCGAGGACGAACTGGCCTTTCCCAGTGTCGACAGTGCCCTGCAGGTACAGCACACGCCTGAGCACATTGCCGCCGTCGAGGACGTCGAGATCGTGCGTCGCTCACCGTTCGATCAGCTCGAACCGCGGCTCGAGCCACCACCGACGCACCGCCCCGATCGGGCGACGCAGTTCCCCGCACTCAGCGTCGACGAAGACGATTGGGACAGCGGTGTGCCGAAATTGCGCGTCGACGCGCGCTGAGCTTCCGCCCTACTGATCCCCCTCTCGCCGTGTGATGCATTGTCGACACACGGCCACGGCTCACGCTGCGTCCGTTCCACACCGGCCTTCCAGAAACATGTTGCCAGTTCACACACTGAGCACGGCACCGGTACGCAGCATAGGTCAGCAGTGGTATGCTTCGGCCACTCCGGAGATCGGCATGGTGCCAGCGCGCCGAAGCCCCTCCGGGCAACCCAACACCCGATGCCCGTTGTGATGCTGCACCACTGCGTGCCGCAACGGCCGCAGGCATTCGGCGCTCGGGTCAACCTCATTTTCCATGTCCAAGGACTTCACGATGAAAAGAAGAGACTTCATAAAGACCGGTGGCATCGCGGCGGCAACAGCCGGCGGCGTGATCACCGGCGCACCGGCGATCGCGTCTGATGTTCGCGAAATGACCATCGTTTCCACGTGGCCGCGCGACTTCCCCGGCCTCGGCATCAGCGCACAACGCCTGGCAGCTCGCATCACAGAGCTCTCTCAGGGCAAGATCAAGACAAACTACTTCGCAGCCGGCGAACGCGTTGGCGCATTCGACTCGTTTGACGAAGTCGCTGGCGGCAACAGTGAAGCCTACATCGCGGCCGACTACTACTGGCGCGGCAAGCACCCGGCCTTTGCCTACTTCACGTCCGTGCCGTTCGGCATGACCAACTGGGAATGGAACGCCTGGATCAAGTTCGGCGGTGGTCAAGCACTCTGGGACAAGGTCTCGGGCGAGTTCGGCCTCAAGGCGCTGGCCTGTGGCGCAACCGGCACCCAGATGGGCGGCTGGTTCAACAAGGAAATCAACGAAGCGGACGACTTCAAAGGCTTGAAGATGCGCATCCCGGGTCTCGGCGGCGACGTGCTCGCGAAGCTCGGCGCGTCCACCGTGTCACTGCCCGGCGGCCAGATCTACGAGAACCTCGTGTCCGGTGCCATCGAGGCGACCGAGTGGGTCGGCCCGTACAACGACTACTTCATGAAGTTCTACGAAGCGGCCAAGTTCTACTACGGCGCGGGCATGCACGAGCCGGGCGGTGGTTTGGCCTTCGGCATGAACAAGTCCTGGTGGGAAGGTCTCTCGAGCTGGGAGCAGGCGGTCATCACCGCGGCCTGCATGGAAGAGCACGCGGCACAGCCTGAAGAGGCGCTGGCCAACAACGGTGCCTACCTGCAGCGCATGATCGACGACCACGGCGTCGAAGTGAAAGTCTTCAACGACGACGTCTACGACGCCTTCGGTGAAGCTGCAGCAGAGGTCTTCGCGGAAACGCGCGACCACAGCGCACTCGCGGCCGAGGTCAACGACCACTTCCAGGCTGCCATGCGCGAAATGGGGGCGTACCTCGCCATCGGCGACATCGCGTTCACCAACCAGCGCAACCGCGTGCTGGAACTCGGCGAAGCCTGAGGCCGTCGTAAACGGGTCGAGCATCTGCTCGGCCCGTTTTTTTTGTGACGCGTCACGCACACGGCCTCGCGGGTGGGCGCCGGAGTTTGCAGCCGCAGCACCCCGCCGACCCGCCGTGTGCGTCCTGACCCCACCGCCACCGCCTTGCACCGCGCGCGAGGCACGGCGACGACCTACCGCCCCGCTGGACCGTTCCCTATGGCCCAATCCTCCGCTTCCTCCTCCATCGCCCGGTTTGTCGGCTGGACGATGCTGACCGTGCTCGCGGTCTACCTGATCAACACGGTGCTGACCCTCGGCATGGCGTGGCCCGGGCCGACGAGCGCCTTCTCCGGTGCCGGCGGCACCCTCGGCTACGCCCAACTCGGCCTCTACGTGCTGGCCGTCATCATTGCCTGGCAGCTCGTCGCCCGTCGGTCGAACATCACGCTGCGCCAGGACGCTGAGCGCATCAACACAATGAACGTGTACCTGATCCGCGCGCTGTTCTGGGCGGTGCTGCTGATCGGCCTCGCGGACATGGTGGTGTCGTTTCTGCGCGTCGAGGATTTGCTCGAACCCCTGTTCGGCGAACAGATGGCGCGCGACCTCGGCAAGCCGCGCTACCGCGGCCCCGAAATCCACATGCCGCTGCTGTTCCTCGGCTTCGTGATCGCTGCAGTCACACGCGGCCTCGCCTTTCACTGGCTGGCGCTGATGATCGTCGTCGCCGAACTCGCGATCGTGTTCACGCGCTTTGTCTTCTCGTACGAGCAAGCCTTCATGGGTGACCTCGTGCGCTTCTGGTACGCCGCGCTGTTCCTCTTTGCCAGTGCACACACCCTCTACGCCGATGGCCATGTGCGCGTCGACGTGTTCTACGCCGGCATGTCACCGCGCGGCAAGGGTTTCATCAACGCACTCGGCGCGATCGTCATGGGCTGGGCGATGTGCTGGACGATTCTGCTCAACGGCCTGGGCAGCAAATCGGCGATCATCTACTCGCCCATGGTCAACTTCGAGGTGTCCCAGTCCGGCTTCGGCATGTACACCAAGTACCTCATGGCCGGTTTCCTGGGTGTCTTTGCCATCACCATGCTGATCCAGTTTGTCAGCCAATTCATGGAGGCGACAGCCGACTACCGTGGCGACCCGGACGCGCGCGTAATCGACTCGCCCTCCTCTCACTGACAACCCGTAGAAGGCCCTCGTCGTGGAACTCGTCTTTCTCGCCCTGCTGATCGTCTTGCTCGCCCTGGCCCTGGGCTCGGGTTACCCGGTGGCGTTCGCGCTGCCCGGCTCCGCCATCATCACCATCGTGATCGCCGCCGGTTTCGGCTACCTGCTCGAAGGCAACATGGACGCCTTTTTCACGCACGGAGGGCCCAAGCAGTGGCTCAGTGCGGGCGTCACCAACCTGCGGGGCATTTATTGGGAAGTCGAACGCGACACGCTGATCGCGATCCCGCTGTTCATCTTCATGGGCATCATGCTGCAGCGCTCGAAGATCGCCGAAGACCTGCTGGTCACCATGGCGCAGATGTTCGGCCCGGTGCCGGGCGGCCTCGGCATCTCGGTGGTCTTCGTCGGCGCGCTGCTCGCCGCCACCACCGGCATCGTCGGTGCCACCGTCGTCGCGATGGGCCTGATCTCGCTGCCGGTCATGCTGCGCAACAACTACTCGCCGGCACTGGCGACCGGCACGATCTCGGCCTCGGGCACGCTCGGCCAGATCATCCCGCCCTCGATCGTGCTGATCATCCTCGCCGACCAGCTCGCGAGCGCCACCGACCAGGCGAGCACCGCGCGCAAGGAGCTCTACAAGGCCAGCACGGGTGAGATCAGCATGCCGTCGGCCTTCGACGTGTCCTCGACAAGCGCGGGGGAGATGTTCCTCGGCGCACTGGTCCCCGGGCTGGTGCTGGTCGGCCTGTACATGGCCTACATCCTGATTTTCAGCATCTTGCGCCCAAAGAGCGCGCCGTCGGTGCGCTTTGATGGCGCCTACGACGGGCGCTTCTGGCTCAAGGCGGCTGGCACGCTGGTGCCGCCGCTGACGCTGATCTTCCTCGTGCTCGGCTCGATCATCACCGGTATCGCGACGGTCAACCAGGCCGGCGCGATCGGCGCGGCAGGCGCGCTGCTGATGGCCGGCTACCGCATCTCCGACGGCCGCAGTACCTACCTGCCGGCGGCACTGGCGGTGGTCTCGCTGATCGGAATCGCCTATGTCTCGAGCCAGTACGACATCAATGTCAAAGCCATCGAGACCGACCACGACCGGCTCGGTGTGATGCTCGCAGGCATCGCCGTGACCGGCCTGATCATCGCGCTGCTCTGGAGCGGCTTCCGCGTTGCCCGGATCGACAACACGCTCAACGGCGTCATGATCGAGACCGCCAAGGCCACGTCGCTGGTGTTCATCATCCTGCTCGGCGCGGCGATGCTGACTGCCGCCTTCCGCGCCTTCGGTGGCGAGGACTTGGTGCGCGATTTCCTCAACAGCCTGCCTGGCGGTTTCTGGACCAAGTTCATCATCGTCATGGCGGTGATCTTCTTCCTCGGTTTCTTTCTCGACTTCATCGAGATCGCAGTGGTCGTGGTGCCGATCGTCGCCCCGATCCTGCTCGCCGACCCGGGCGCCAACGTCACGGCCGTGTGGCTCGGTGTGATGATCGGCCTGAACATCCAGACGTCCTTCCTGACACCGCCGTTCGGCTTTGCGCTGTTCTACCTGCGCGGCGTCGCGCCGCCCTCGGTGAAAACCGTCGACATGTACAAGGGTGTGATCCCGTTCATTGGCTTGCAACTGCTTGCGCTCGCCATCGTCGGCAACTACCCGGCGCTGGTGAACTACCTGCCGAACCGCCTCTCGTTGACCTCCGAGACCGCCCCGCCGCCGCGCAACCCGAAGTTGCAGATGTGCCTCGAGGACTATATGGCCACGGCCCTGAACGGCGACACCGGCAAGCTGCTCGACGACGCCGCGCAACGCGCCCAGCGGCTCGACACCAGCTACCTGCCGAAAAAGATGGCCTCCGAACTCGACAAGAGCCTGGTGGCGGTCGACGACGCGCGCAACGCCCTCGCCGCGGCCTTCGCCGCGTCCGAGGCCGTGCAACAAGCAGCGCCGGACTACCAGCCGGTACAACGCGTGGTGCGCGGACTCGAGCGCGAGCTGCGTGAGCTGGCCGAGGTGCGGGGCGAAGTCGAAACCGCCCGCTCGCGCGCCGACACCGACACGGCACGCGCCAGCCTCGACGAGCGGCTCGCCACCCTCGACGCCGACCGCGACGCACTGAACGCGAAGATCCCCGCCGGCTGGGCCGACCAGCAAGCCGCCTTCTCCGACCTGCTCAAGGCCGAGGCGAAGACGCGCGGCGACTACCGCAAGACCGTCGACAAGGGCTACGGTGCAGTCAACGACCTGATCGAGGTGCTCTCGAGCACCGAGGCCTTCGTGGCACTCAAGCCCGAACTCGACAACATGGCGCTGATCGTCGAGACCGACAACCCCAAGAGCCTGGTCGACCCACTCAAGGCGCTGTCGAAGAAGTTCAACGACGTGGAAGGGGCCTCCAAGATCAAGTCCGCGCTCTCCAAGACCGCGAGCGAAATGAAGAAGCGCAAGCCCAAGATCGACAAGGCGATGAAGCAGTTCAACAAGGCGATGGAGCTCTACACCGAGCAGCTCGCGTGGCGTGAACGGGCCACCGCCGAACTCCTGCCGGAGCTGCAGGTCTACGAGGCGGCGATGCGCGACACCCTCGGGGTGCGTCAGCAACGTCGTCTGCCGCATGACCAGGCGCTCTACATCGCCCGCTGCACGGCCGACCACAGAGACCTGTCACTCAACTTCTGACGGCAAACCCATGCTCCTAAAAGCGCTGCGCAACGGCCTCGGACAGCTCATCATCCTCGGTGACACGCTCACCCGTCCGACGCCGCTGCAGCGCACGCCCGAGCGGCAGGCCGAAGTGGAGCGGGCCCTGACGGGCCTCAGCCTGTACCAGTTTCGCGCTTGCCCCTTTTGCGTGAAGGTGCGACGCAACCTGCACCGGCTCAACCTGCCGATCACCTTGCGCGACGCTGCCAACGACACCACACACCGGCGCGCCCTCGCCGAAGGCGGCGGCGAGATCAAGGTGCCGTGCTTGCGCATCACCGAACAGGGTCGGGACACCTGGCTCTACGAGAGCGACCAGATCATCGCCTACTTGCATGGCAAATTCGGCTGAACCTGAACCAAAGTTCGGCGCCTGGCAAGCACAGGCATTGTGATTCGCCTCAACAACGGGAGGGTGCCATGCAGATTCAGGAACCGTTGACTATCGAGGATGGTTGCAGCGACTGGATAACCCACCCCGCTGGCGAACATGTGCGCATCACCAATCGATGGGCACTCACAGGTCCGTAATTTTTTACGCTCGTAAACAAGCCGACACCACGGAATTTTCGTCCGTCGAACACATTCAGTCGAAATTCGCAAAATGGATACCTTCAGTTGGCGACTGACTCTTTTCCAACCACCGCCACGCGATACTGGCACTCACAACCGACAGTTCACCCCATGCCTACATCCTGCTGCCCGCGCCGAAATGAGTTGCTGGGACACCAGGGATAAAACCGATCGCACGAAGGGCATCTCTGCTAGCAGCGTACGATGCGTCTTGTATTTTTGAAGGCGGTGGCCTCAGGTAGACATGTTCGTTAATACAGGCACGTCCGATGCAACCAAAGGCGACACTACCGTCGTACAGGAAACCAAATCACCCACGAATGTTGCCAGCATCAACGCCACACAAATCGCAAGAATCACTTGGACGGGATGGTTCGGTCGAGTGTTGAAGACACGCACAACGCCTTGCTCGATTTCGAGACCGATTCGATGTGAGATGTCAGCGCTCTCGGTAGACCAAGGCTGGTGGCAAGGCTGAAGGTGCCGGTGCTGCGCAATCATACCTTCGAGACTGCCATCATCGAGCGCTACTAACGTCTATCGGTGCAGGCAAGCCGAGGGCGTACACAGACGCGATTTCAGCCTCTTTTATTGCGCAGCACGACGCAGTGAATTCGCTTAGAACCCACTTGCGCAAAGTTGAACATCTGGGCATTGCAGACGACTTGAATCCGCGACTTCAAGCGATGTTTTGCAGCAGGAGATGCAATCTTTGTCCCTGTATCATCATATGGCTGCGCATCAGATCTTGCGCTCGGACCCCGTCGCCCTCTTCAATCGCACTTCTGATTGCCTCATGTTCCTTGATCGACTGGGCGAGGCGATTACGCATCCTGTAAGGCATCGCACGGTAAGGGTTTATGCGTGTTTCGATTTCACTCAGCTCTTCGATCAACCAGTCATTACTGGATGCCTCGTGAATTGATCTGTGGAACGCGAGGTTCGCAGCTGCATAGGCTGTAGCGTCATTTTTTACCGCAGCTTTGCTACACGCGTCGTATCCATCTTGAATGAGCCCAGCTGCGGAGTCAGTCAATCTTTCTGCCGCCAACCGACACGCGAGCCCCTCGAGTTCGGCTGCAACCTCAAACAGGTCGTTGACCTGTTTCGCGGACAACGTCCTGACGAACGCACCTTTGCGTGATCGAGTTTCCAGGAGGCCAGACTCGACAAGGGACCGGATCGCTTCTCGAACAGGCGTTCTGGAGACATCGAATTTTCGCGCAAGCTCCGACTCTTCGAGCTGGTCACCGGGTCGCAGCAATCCTTCGTGGATCTCTTTCTTAATCGTTTCAATGAGTTGAACAGCAATCCGGCCCATAGATCAACCTCAATTTTGGGTTGGAGGGTAGCAGTCAAGTGTGCACAAGTCGATACGGGTAGTCGATCATCTGGATATTTATAGAATTTTTATGTATACTTTTACCCGCCTTATAGACATACATAAGAGGAGAGGAGATCATGTTTCTCAACAAGCAAGTCTTAGCGATGGCCACTGTCGCTGTTTCGATCGCCGCGACGGCGCAGGCGCAAGAGCTCCGGCTCTCACATCAATGGTCCACGAAAGATGTCCGGCATCAGGTGGCTGAAATCGTCGCACGCGAAGTTGCGGCAGCTGACGTCGGTCTCGACATCAAGATTTTCCCATCGAAATCACTTTTCAAACCACGCGAGCAATATCGTCCGCTAAGCCGCGGCCAACTCGACATGACAGTTTTTCCACTCAGCTATGCAGGTGGACAACAGCCTTCTTTCAACCTGACACTCATGCCCGGGCTCGTGAAGAACCACGATCACGCAGCCCGTTTGTCAAAATCGCCATTTATGAGCGCGCTTCAAGCCAAAATGGCCGAAGATGATGTCATGGTCCTCGTACACGGTTATTTGGCAGGCGGCTTTGTCGGCAAAGAGAAATGCATCACCAGTCCCGATGACGTCGACGGGCTACAAACCCGCGCTGCAGGGAAATCCTTTGAGCAGATGCTTGTAGGGGCCGGCGCTTCAATCGCGTCGATGGCCTCTTCCGAGATTTACAGTGCCCTGCAAACGGGGGTTCTGGACGCCGCGAACACCTCGTCCGCGTCTTTTGTGTCCTACCGGATATTCGAGCAAGTGGCGTGCTACACACCAGCATCCGATGTGGCGCTTTGGTTTCTCTATCAACCGCTATTGATGAACAAGTCAACTTACGAAGGGCTCTCCAGCGATCAACAACAAGCACTCCTTGCTGCCGCTGCCAAAGCTGAGAGCTTTTACCTCGAAGAAGCAAAAAAGCAGGATGCTGCCTCTGTTGCTGTCTTCAAAGAGGCGGGCGTCCAGATTGCCGAGATGACAGCTGAGGACTTTGCAGCGTGGCAAGATCTCGCTCAGGAGACTTCCTATAAAAAATTCGTTGAGACCGTTGAAGATGGAAAAGCGCTTCTCGACATGGCACTGGCCGTAGAGTGATGTCTCGCCGGGCGCGGCCACGGTGCGCGCCCGGTCTTCTCTTGTCGCCCCTGAAGAAACCGCGATGAATACAATGCCCCGCAGCCGACACTTGATGCGAATAACTCGCGCAATCGGTTGGGTGTCAGAAATTTCTGGTTGGATCGCTGCGGCTATGATCTTAGGCGCGGTGATATTAACCTGCCAAATGATCTTTGTGCGCTTTATTCTTAATGCGTCCACTGTATGGCAAACCGAGGTTGTAGTTTACCTAATGGTAGGCGCGACACTTCTAGGCCTTGCATTCGTGCAAAAGCACAAAGGCCACGTCAACGTTGATCTTCTGCCCCTCTGGCTTGGACCAAAATCAAAGCGCGTGTTGGCAGTCATCACGCACGTTGCGGCAATTATCGTTATCGCAGTCTGCCTCGCTTATGGATACGAGTTTTGGCACCTCGCACAGTCGCGCGGTTGGACTTCAGACACAGTGACTGCAGTTCCACTGTGGATCCCATATCTCTCGTTGCCAGTTGGACTTGGTCTTTTTCTACTGCAACTTGTCGCGGATCTTCTCTACACGATCTCGTCGGAATAGAACGCAAAATGGACCCCTTAATTCTCGGTGCTCTAATAAGCGTTGCCACGGTTCTGGTACTGTTTTCGGGAATCTCGGTAGCCATTGGACTCTTGTTTGTATCAGCAGCATTTCTATTGATCTTCGACGGCGTACGCTCGTTAGAACTGATTCCGGAAATTCTCTTCGGCAAACTTGACAGCTTTGCTTTGCTGTCAATTCCGATGTTCATCATCATGGGCGCTTCCATCGCCTCGACCCGAGCAGGTGCCGATCTTTATGAGGCGCTTGAGCGCTGGCTCACCCGTGTGCCTGGTGGGCTAGTAATCTCCAATCTTGGTGCTTGTGCGCTCTTTGCAGCTATGTCCGGATCGAGCCCGGCGACCTGTGCTGCTATCGGAAAAATGGGCATTCCAGAGATGCGCAAGCGCGGGTACCCAGACGAAATTGCAACTGGATCTATCGCAGCAGGAGGCACCCTTGGCATATTGATCCCGCCTTCGATCACGATGATCGTCTACGGAATAGCGACCGAAACCTCAATTGGAAGATTGTTTCTCGCCGGCGTGATCCCTGGGCTGCTGCTGGTTGGCCTTTTCATGGCATGGTCAATCTATGCGACTTGGGCAGCAGGTGGTCGCGCGAACCAGGCTAAAGCTCGGTACACATGGCGCGAACGGCTGGAGATCATGCCGCGCGTTCTGCCTTTTATTGCGATCATCATCGGTGTGCTCTATGCCATGTACGGCGGCGTCGCTACACCGTCTGAGACAGCCGCCGTTGGCGCGTTGCTTTGCCTTGTTGTGGCGATGTTTATTTACAAGCTCACGAGCCCCAAGGCGCTTTGGTCTGTGCTGCGAGACAGCACCAAGGAGAGCGTCATGATTCTTTTTATAATTGCAGCAGCCGGCGTCTTCTCCTACATGCTATCCAGCCTTTTCATCACGCAATCCATCGCCGCCTGGATTAGTGAGCTAGAAGTCAACCGTTGGGTGCTGATGTGCGCGATCAACGTCTTCTTGATTGTAGCGGGTTTCTTTTTGCCGCCTGTTGCGGTCATCCTAATGACAGCTCCAATTTTACTGCCCGTCATTACCGGGGCCGGCTTTGATCCGATCTGGTTCGCTGTGGTTTTGACAATCAACATGGAGATCGGCTTGATCAGCCCGCCTGTCGGATTGAACCTCTACGTCATCAACGGTATCGCGCCGGAGATTTCGCTAAAGACAATCCTGCGCGGTTCATTGCCCTTCGTAGCTTGTATGCTGATTGCTATAGTTTTGCTCTGTCTCTTTCCAGGCCTGGCCACGTGGTTGCCGGATACAGTGATGGGTCCAGCACTCTGATCCCTTAAATTTGAGGAACTATTTAATGACCACTGCCAACTATCGCCGCATTGGGATGATTGTCCCCAGCTCGAATGTCACAATGGAGACTGAGATACCTACCCTGCTAAAAGCGCGAGAGGCCATTTTGCCAGAGCGCTTCACATTTCACAGCTCGCGCATGCGGATGAAAGCTGTTGTGAAAGAAGAGCTCGAGGCCATGGATGCCGATAGCGTCCGTTGTGCGACTGAGCTTTCAGACGCGGCGGTGGATGTTCAAGCCTATGCGTGCCTCGTGGCGATTATGTCCATGGGGCATGGTTACCATCGCACATCCTCTGACAAGCTCCACCAAACGACGGTCGAGAACGGTTGCCCTACGCCAGTCTTGAACTCCGCCGGAGCGCTTATAGATGCGATGAAAGAGTTGGGGATCAAGAAGGTTTCGATCATCTGCCCTTATATGAAACCCTTGAGCAAACTAGTGGTGGACTACATGGAGCATGAAGGTGTTGAGGTCCAGGATTTTCTCGCTTTGGAAATTCCCGACAATCTCACCGTGGCAGCCCAAGACCCAACTGCACCCTCAGAGCTTTGGCGCAAGTTAGACCTGAGCGGTGTGGATGCAGTTGTCGCATCTGCATGCGTCCAGATGCCATCACTGCCTGCAATTGAAATGATTGAACGAGCGTCGGGCTTACCCACCCTTTCCGCTTCCGTAGCGACGACCTGGCAAATCCTGCGTAGCCTCGGTTTAACCGAGATCGCTCCCGGTGGTGGCGCGCTGCTTTCAAATGGCATACCGTCTGCAATGCAGAATGTGGCTTGAAGGGGGCGTGACCTACTGCAGCTGTCACCTGCCCACGAGCGCTTGGGCTTCACGGCAACGAGGTGGCTCACAGTCACGACGGCATTTGATACTGCCTGTCGCAGCCGGGTCGGATCCGCCGAAGCGATTCAGCGCGCGACACGCAACGTCGGCAAGCGTCACCGTCGATCTCCGCCGCTGAAGCTGCACCGAGCCGCGCCCACCATCCCGAGTCCCTGTTGCTACCACGCCGCAGCCGACGCTTCGTTGACAGCCGCAAAACGTGGGAAACAGCCGCTGGCGAGGCCGTAAACGCTGACTTCTTCGCCACCACATCAATCCGCACAAATACCCGTGAAATGGCTAAAAGCGGCCTGACTTAGTCAATGCGACTTTCGATTCATGCCTGTCTGGATAGGGTCAGTGTGGATAGGGTCAGCGGCCGCCGCTGACGTCGATAAACGACCCGGTGGTATACGAGGACGCATCGGACAACAGCCAGACGATGGCCTCGGCGACTTCCTCTGCCAGCCCCCCGCGCTGCATCGGCACAACGTGCTTCAGCCGGTCGACCCGACCGGGCTCCCCACCGGAGGCATGGATGTCGGTGTAGATCAGACCGGGACGCACGGCGTTGACGCGCACGCCTTCGGTTGCCACCTCCACCGCGAGGCCGGTGGTCAGGGCGTCGACCGCCCCCTTGCTCGCGGCGTAGTCGATGTACTCGTTCGGCGCGCCGAGCCGCGAGGCGGATGACGACACATTGACGATGCTCCCCCCGGCGCCGCCCGAGGCGGTGGACATGCGGTTGACCGCCTCGCGAGCGCACAAGAGCGTACCGGTGACGTTGGTTGCCAGCACCGCGTTGATGCGCGCGGCATCGATGCCGCTCAACCGGGTCTTGGTGTGCAGGATCCCGGCGTTGTTCACGAGGCCATCCAGGCCACCCCAGCGCGCGTCGAGCGACTCGAACAGCGCCATGACCTCGGCCTCGTCGGCGACGTCCGCCTGCGCAGTAAACACCTCCGCCCCCCGCCCGTCGAGCTCGTCAACGAGGGCCGCCGCCGCGCTCGCGTCACGCCGGTAGTTGACGCAGACACGATCGCCGCGTTGCGCCAGCAGGCGCACGGTGGCCGCACCGATGCCGCGGCTGCCGCCGGTGACCAGGATTCGCTTGCTCATACCACTGTGCTCCCGTGGTTCAGGCCAGCGGCGTCAGGTTGGCGTAGGCCAACACCAGCCATTTCTGCCCCTCGGCCTCGAAGTTGACCTGCATGCGCATGTTCTTGCCCTGGCCTTCACAGCCGGTCACCACGCCCTCCCCGAAGGTGTTGTGCAACACGCGCTGTCCGATCGCGTAAGGCGTCTGCTCTTCGAGGAAGCTGGGCGTCACGCGCTCGGGGTGCTGGTAGACCGGCCGGGTTACCTGCACCTGGGGGCGGATCTCGTCGATGAGCTCCCCGGGCAGCTCACCGACGAAGCGCGAACACACGGTGAACAGCTCGCGCCCGTGCAGACGTCGGTTCTCAGCCTGGCACAGGTAGAGCTTCTCGCGCGCACGGGTGATGCCGACGTAGGCAATGCGCCGTTCCTCCTCGAGTTGGCTCGGGTCCTCGAGTGTGCGCTGGTGGGGAAAGAGCCCCTCCTCCATGCCCACCATGAAGACCACCGGGTACTCGAGGCCCTTGGCCGAATGCAGTGTCATCAATTGCACGCAGTCCTCCCAGGCCTCGCCCTGGGCGTCACCGGCGTCGAGCGCGGCCTGGGCGAGAAACATCTCGAGCGGCGAGAGCGCCTCGATCGCGTCGCTGTCGGGACTGAACACACGCGCCGCGCCGACCAGTTCCTCGAGGTTCTCGACCCGCGCCTGGCCCTTCTCGCTTTCGTCTTTCTGGTAGTGCGCCAGCAGCCCCGATTGCGCGATCACGGTGTCGATCTGGTCCGCGAGTGGGTCGTCGCCGCATTGCGCCGCGAGCGCGTCGACCAGTGTCAGAAATTTCGTTAATGCCACTCCAGCTCGACCTGACACCTGACCCGCCGCCTGCCACAGGCTCAGGCCCTGGTCACGCGCGAGTTCGCGCAACTGCGCCACGCTGCGCTCACCGATGCCGCGTGTGGGTTGGTTGACAACACGCTCGAAGGAGACGTCGTCGTCGCGGTTGCACACCAAGCGCAGGTAAGCCAACGCGTCCTTGATCTCGGCGCGCTCAAAAAAGCGCATGCCGCCGTAGACCCGGTAGGGCAGGTTGGCGGTGATCATCGCCTCCTCGAGCACCCGGCTCTGGGCGTTCGAGCGGTAGAGCACCGCACACTCGTCCCGTCGGCCACCCTGCTCGACCCAGTTCTTCACCCGCTCGACCACGAAGCGGGCCTCGTCGCGCTCGTCGAAGGCGGTGTAGAAGCTGATCGCCTCGCCGTTGCCGGCGTCGGTCCAGAGGTTCTTGCCCAGGCGCCCCGCGTTGTGCTCGATCAGCGCGTTGGCGGCTTTCAGAATGGTGCCGGTCGAGCGGTAGTTCTGCTCCAGGCGCACCACCTCGACGTTGGCAAAATCCTCGCGAAAATTGTGCATGTTTTCGATCCGAGCACCGCGCCAGCCGTAGATCGACTGGTCGTCGTCGCCCACCGCGAACACGCTGCAGCTCGGCCCGGCCAGGGTGCGCAACCAGGCGTACTGGATTTCGTTGGTGTCCTGAAACTCGTCGATCAACAGGTGGCTGAAACGCCGCTGGTAGTGCTCGCGCACGGGTGCGTTGTCTCGCAACAGCTCGAGCGAACGCAGGAGCAGCTCGGCAAAGTCGACCGCGCCAGCGCGCTCGCAAGCGCCCTCGTAGGCGGTGTAAATCCGCTGGAACTGCTGCTGCACCTCGTCGCGCGGCGTGTCGAGGTGGGCGGCACGCAGCCCCTCGTCCTTGCGCGCGTTGATGAACCAGACGGCCTGGCGCGGCGGGAAGGCGGCCTCGTCGAGGTTGAGCCCGCGCACCAGGCGCTTGACCAGGCGCAACTGGTCGTCAGCGTCGAGGATCTGGAAACCCTGGGGCAGCTTGGCATCCTGCCAGTGCTGCCGCAGCATGCGGTGCGCCAACCCGTGAAAGGTGCCCACCCACATCGGCCCGAGTGGCCGGTCCAGCATGCTCTCGAGCCGGCCGCGCATCTCGCTTGCCGCCTTGTTGGTGAAGGTCACGGCGAGCACACCGAAGGGCGAGACGTTCTCGACCGCGTTGAGCCAGGCGATGCGGTGGGTCAGCACGCGGGTCTTGCCACTGCCCGCCCCGGCGAGGATCAGCAGGTTCCCGGGCGGCGCCGACACGGCATCGCGCTGCTTGCTGTTCAGCGCGTCGAGGAGATATGTGACGTCCATCACAGAAGTTTACCAGTGCGGTGCACGTCACACTTGGCAGTCGAGTGCCAAGCGCTCAAACTGTGAAATCGTCCAACTTTGTGTGCCGTGATGCCCGCTGAACCGACCCTCGCCGACTTCGACGCGCTGACCCACTGGCAGCGCCACGGCGACGCGCTGGCCGGCGGCAGCCTGTCGCGCACGCTGGTGTTCCGCAGTTTTCGCGCGGCCTTCGCGTTCATGACCGATGTCGCCGACCTCGCCGAATCGCAGGACCACCACCCGGACTGGTCCAACCGCTACAACCGCGTCACCGTTTCGTTGACCAGCCACGACGTCAAGGGGCTCACGCAACGGGACATCGCGTTGGCCCGCGGGATCGATGCCCTTGCCGAAACGCACGGCGCCCGCGCCCCATGACGCCTGTGCTCCACACACTGCGCCTCGGCGTGTACCAGGTGATCAAGCGCCTGCTGCCGCTCGACGTGACGCACCTGCTGTGGGTGAGCCGCGACACCGTGACCGGTTTGCAAACCAGCGACGACTACACGGTTCGTCCGCTCGACACCGACGACCTGCAGGCCCTGGCCGCGGCGGGCCGGTTCGATGTCTCCGAGGCGCTGGCCGACGACTGCAAGCGCGACGGCATCGTCGCGATTGGCGCCTTCCGAGATGACCGCCTGGTCGCAACCAGCTTCTTCGCCGCCGACCGCGTGGCGGCCCGTCACAACCGCGGCGGCACCGAGTTCGACGGTATCGGTTTACTGCTCCCGGCGGACACCCACTACCTGTTCAAGTCCTTTGTCGACCCCGCGCACCGCGGCCAACACCTGAACGCCCGGATCACGCTGTTCGCGCTCGCGCATCTTGGCGACGGGGGCCCGTCCAACGCGATCGTCACGACCACCGACATCGGCAACGCCCCGTTTCTGTCGAGCGCCGCCCGGCTCGGCTTCAAGCGCTGCGGCCTCGCTGCGGAGTGGGTGTTCCGCGGCCGACACCATTTCAAGTTGCCCGCCCCCATCGACGCGCGCACCGGCACGATTGTCTCGCATTCGCGCGCGGCCATCCGCATGGTCGTCGAGCGGGCCGGCGCACTGAACCGGCGGGGGCAGACGCCGTGAGCTCGCCGATCGCCTGTCTGTTAGCAGGCACTCAAGTATTTGCCCCGATCGCCCGATGAAGCCTCTTTAGGAACCCCTAACCAATGAAGTCAAACCCCATGTCAAACACCGCCCCGATTTCGTGGTCCGAATCCGAGTACGCCCAATTCGGCAACGTGCCCATGGTCAGCCGCCACCGCTACCACGAGCGTACCCTGTTCGATAAGCCCGAACTGGTCGAGCTGCTCGACAACTTCCCGCGCAAGTGGCTGCAGGCCTTCACCATGGGCGACGACCCGTGCAAACCTGGCGATTGGGGTTGCGTGGACATCCCCGCTGACGCCACCGGCGAGTCGCTGTGGCGCGCGGTCGAAGGCGGTCGACTGTGGCTGAACGTCACCCACGTCGAGGAGTTTTCGCGCGACTACGCCGACCTCGTCGGCGACATGTACGCCCACCTCGGCGAGAAGTGCCCGCACCTGCAAAACCCGCAGCCGAACTACAGCACGCTGTTGATCAGCTCACCCGGCGCTCAGGTGTACTACCACGTCGATGCCGAACCCAACATGCTCTGGCACCTGCGTGGACAGAAACGCGTCTGGATCTACCCGGCAATGGACACCAGCCTGGTACCGCAGCACCTGCTCGAGGACATCTACGCAGGTGAAATCGACGAAAACCTGCCCTTCGACCCGTCCTTCGACGACCGCGCCGAGTCCTTTCTGCTGTCGCCGGGCGACGTCGCGTCCTGGCCACACAACGGGCCACACCGCATCGTCAACGAAGACATGAATGTGTCACTGGCGACGAGCTACTACACGCCGGCCATCTACAAGCGACAGTACGTGCAACTGGCCAACCGCTTCGTGCTGCGCAACCTCGGCGTCGCGTCACGCAGCATGGCCGAAGAAGGCATGATGCCGGCGATGAAGCGCATGACCTACCGCGTGGTGAACAAGATCCGGCCCTTCAAGCGCCGCGACCGCTCGGCGAGCTACTTGACCGACATGCAAGTCGACCCCGAAGCACCGCTCGGCATCCGTAAACTGCCGGAGATGCGCCACGCTTCGTTTTCAAAACACGCTGAGGCCGCGCCACCAGTAGAGTAGTGAGACCACGAACTCGCGCCAGGCACGGCTGCTCTTGAGCAACGGATCAATGTACGGCACATACCCGACCCAACCGGCCGGCGGCGAGTACAACGTTCCCACCCGCGCCGGGCAGACGTCGAAGCCGGTGGCCCGGAACACCGCTTCGGCTCGGTTCATGTGCAGCGCCGACGTCACCAGGACGATCGGGCCGGCCGTCTCGGGAGGCAGCAGCTTGGCGAGCTCGGTGGCATTTTCGTGGGTCGAGTCGCTGTGCGTCTCGACTGTGATGCGCGCGGCGTCAACACCGCGGGTCAGTAGCACCTGTGCCAGCAACGTGCTGATCTTGCGCGATGTCTGACCTCCACCGAGCGCAAAGAAGCGCGTCTCACCGGTGTCGAACTTGGCCGCGTGCAACACCCGCAGCAGCGAGGCATGCGACAGCACCTCGAAGGGGTCGGTGTTGTCGGTGTAGGCGTCGAACGCCCCTCCGAGCACCACCACCGGCCAGTCCGACGCCTGTTGCAACAGCACCGTTGCACACGCACCATGGGGAGGCTGTTTCGGTTGCTCGACCCAACGGACAAAGTTGTTCGCTGCCATGGGTGCACTCGCCAACCACAACAGGCCGGTGCCCGCGAGCACACACACACCCAGCCACCCGAAGCGCTGTCGACGCAGCACCGCCAGTACAAACCCGGCCCCTATCGTCATGAACGCCATTGACAACGGTTGTGACAGCCAATCGATCAGTACCGACAAAACGGGATCCGCTCCTGCTCGTGTGTTGTTTACCCATGTGACGACCGAACGCGAGTTCGACCGACTCGAGGCCACCTGGACCACGCTGTTCAACGACGATCCCACGGCAGGGGTGTTCAACAGCTGGGACTGGAACCGCCTGTGGTGGTCGCACTACGGCGACGCGCACTCATTGCTGATTGTGGTGGTACACGTCGATGGTGGCCCGGTGGCAATCGCACCGTGCTACCTCAGTCGAACGCGGGCCTTGCGTTGCCTGCCGGTCACGACGCTGCGGTTCATCGGATCCGGCGGCGACACCTCGCCCGATGATCTCGGGGTGTTGTGCCAACCCGCGCACCGCGACACCGTGAGCAGCGCACTGGTTGCCCACCTGATGTCACTCGGCACCGTCGACCGCCTGCACCTGTGTGACATGCCCAGGGCGGCGGAGTTGCACGACCAGGTGATCACCGAAGCCGGTGCGCAAGGCTGGACCCTCTGCCACCGCATCGACCACCAGCGCCGTGTGGACAGCTTGCCGGACAGCGTCGACGCCTACGTGGCCTCGCTGAGCAAGAACGCCCGCAAGCAACGCAAACGCCGGTTTCAGAAACTGCACCAAACCGGCGACGCGCGGTTTGTGCGCTGCGAACACGCCGGCGACATCGCGGCGGTCTTCGAACGTCTCGCCACACTGCACCGCAGCCGCCAGGTCAGCAAGGGCGAGCACGGCAGCTTCTCCTCAGCGGCCTACAACGCCTTCCACCAGGCCCTGATGCAGCGCTCGCTGGCGCGCGGGGAGTTGCGCCTGGTCGAATTGAAGCTCGACGAGGAGACCGTCGGCATCGAGTACGCCTTTCAGGTCAAAGGGGTGCTCGCGCTCTTCCAGACCGGCTTCGACCCGCGCTTCAAGGAGCTGAGCCCGGGTCACCTGATGATGATGCACATGATCGAGCGTGCCATCGAAGACGGTGCCACCCGCATTGACGCGCTGAAAGGCGACTACGACTACAAGTCGACCTACGCCAAGGACTGGCAACACTCGGTGACGCTGGATCTCTACCGCAGCGCACCGGTCGCCCGGCTGATTCAGCTCGCACGGCGGACGCGGGCCGTCTGGCGCCGTGTGCGCGACGCTGACAGCCGATCACTCCAGTGGCCCGCGTGATTCCCTTCACTCGGCGGTCAAACACCCTTTGGCTCTGCCGACGCACCAGAGAGGCGCGAGCCGACTAGCGACGCAACAACGCCACCGCGGCCGAACAGACCCCGAAGCCCCCAAGCAGCCACACCGCGGGTGGCGCCGGCTCGCCAGCCACCTGGGCAAAGCCCGCGAGAATCACCGCCGCCAGTACACTGCCGACCCCGAGCACGGCCAGCAGTTGCACGCGTTGACCCCGCTGCACCGTCAGTTGCAGCGCTTGCATGGCCTCCACCTGGGCCGCGGCGCGCCGGCGGTCGGCCTGGGTGTCCTTGAGCACGGCGTGCATCAGACCCGGCAGTTCGGGCAGCACTTCGCCGTAGCGTGGCAACTCGGCCCGAAGCCGCTTGACCACCGCGCGCGGACCGACCTGTTCGCTGAGCCAGCGTTCGAGGTAAGGTTTGGCGGTTTTCCAGAGGTCGAGTTCGGGGTAGAGCTGCCTCCCCAGGCCCTCGATGTGCAACAGCGTCTTCTGCAGCAGGATCAGCTGTGGTTGCACTTGCATTTCAAATCGCCGCGCCGTCTGGAACAGGCGCAACAGCACCAGACCAAAGGAAATCTCCGCGAGCGGCTTCTCGAAAATGGGCTCACACACGCTGCGGATGGCCGAGGCGAAGTCCTCGATGCGGGTGTACTCGGGCACCCAGCCCGACTCCACGTGCAGGCTCGCAACGCGGTCGTAGTCACGGTGAAAGAACGCGACCAGGTTTTCCGCAAGGTAGCGCCGGTCTTCGAGAGTGAGCGCACCGACGATGCCGAAATCTACCGCGATATAGCGCGGTGTGTCGGGTGTGGTGGTGTCGACAAAGACATTGCCGGGATGCATGTCCGCGTGAAAGAAATTGTCGCGGAAGACTTGCCTGAAAAACACGTCGACGCCGTGGTTGGCCAAGGCTTCGAAGTTGACGCCGCGGGCGCGAAGCTCGGCGATATTCGAAATCTGCACCCCCTCGATACGCTCGACCACGAGCACGTTCTCACGGCAGAGATCGAAATGCATCTCCGGCACATATAGTTGGTCGGAGTTCTGGAAGTTGCGGCGCAGTTGGGCGCCGTTGGCGGCTTCGCGCACGAGGTCGAGCTCGTCGAGCGTGGTTTTCTCGTATTCCGCCACCACCTCGACCGGGCGCAGTCGCGGGCCCTCGGACCAGTATTTCTCCGCCAGTCGGGCGATCCGGTACATCAAGCCGAGGTCGCGCTTGATCACTTCGCGCATGTTCGGGCGCAACACCTTGACGACCACCGAGCTGCCGTCGTGCAGTGTGGCGGCGTGCACCTGGGCAATCGAGGCCGAGGCCAGCGGCGTATCCTCGAAGCGCGCGAAAGCATCCTTGATCGGCATGCCGAGGCCACGTTCGATTTCCGCCCGCGCGGTTGCGGTGTCAAAAGGTGTGACCCGGTCCTGCAATTTCGACAGCGCGTCGGCAATGTCGTCGGGCAGGAGGTCGCGCCGGGTCGACAGGGTCTGGCCGAACTTCACGAATATCGGGCCGAGGTCCTCGAGCGCGCGGTGAATGCGGTCGGCGCGTGGCAGGGCCCGGGTCTCAGGGTTGAGCCACCGGTCGGGCCACAACAGCATCAACCAGCGCAGCGGCCGGGCGAGCGGGTGGGCAAACAGGAATTCATCGAGGCCGTAGCGCACCATGACCCGCTGTATGGTCCAGAGCCGACGCGTCTCACTGATGGCAAACACGCTCACCTCGCCGCCTCCAGCCGCGCCAGGCGGGCCTCGAGACGGTCGATGTCGCTGCGCAAGGCGTCGGTGTCGTCGGTGAGCGCGCGCCAGGCCGGCTGCGTGACCAGCAGACCGAGCTCGTGTTGCAGATAGCGCTGCACGTCGGCAGCGTCGCGACCGCGGTTGCGCCCGCCGTCGCGCGAGACCCGATCGACCAACCCCGCCAAGGCGTGCGCCAGGCTGTCGCCGATGTACGGGGCCAACTGGTCCTCCCAATCGACTGCCAACAGCGTCACGGCGCGGTGCACGCCTTCAACCAGGCGCAGGCTGCCACGCACGCGCGCCTTGCCGGACAGCAGCGCATCACTGCCACGCGACAACGCCAACACGCCTGCAAGGTCCGTCTGCAGCACCGCGTCCGCCTCGCCGTCGGTGACGCTGAGCACCTCGAGCGACGTCTCCAACACGAGCACGTCCACGGTCAGCGACGGGGACGTCAGTTCACAGCGGAGCAGTCCACCCGCGTGTGGCCGGAGTGCGGCGCGGGCTTCGTCGTTTTGCGCGAAGGCGCGGTCGAACACGGCGCTGATCGCGCCGCTGAGCAGGTGGGGCAGCGTCATCAGCAGGTCACACCTTGATGCCTTTGTGCAAGGCCACCACGCCCGCCGTGAGGTTGTGGTAATCGACGCGCTCGAAGCCGGCTCCACGCATCATCGCCGCGAGCGTTTCCTGGTCCGGGTGCATACGGATGCTCTCGGCCAGGTAACGGTAGCTGTCGGCATCCCCGACCACCGCTTTGCCCATCGCTGGCAACACGGTGAAGGAATAGCGGTCGTAGAGTGCCGCGAAGGCCGGCACGGTCGGCTTCGAAAATTCGAGCACGAGCAGCCGCCCACCCGGCTTCAGCACACGGTGCATGCTTGCCAGTGCCCGATCCTTGTCGGTCACGTTGCGCAGCCCGAAGCCGATGGTGATGCAATCAAAGCTGTCGTCGTCGAAGGGCAGCGCTTCGGCGTCCGCCTGGGCCACCTCGAGGTTGCCGACGATGCCCTTGTTGATGAGCTTGTCGCGTCCGACCTCGAGCATCGAGGCGTTGATGTCGGAGAGCACCACGAGGCCGGTCGAGCCCACTCGACGGGCCATGGCGGCGGCGAGGTCACCGGTGCCACCGGCGATGTCGAGCACGGTCTGGCCCGGGCGCACCCCGCTGTGTTGCAGGGCAAACTGCTTCCAGAGCCGATGAATGCCGAAGGACATCAGGTCGTTCATGATGTCGTATTTGGACGCCACCGAGTGAAAGACGTCGGCCACGCGGTCGACTTTCTCCTCGACCGGCACGTCCTCGTAGCCGAAGTGGGTGGTGCGCGGCTCGCTCATGACAGGGTCCTTGTGTGGCCGGCGTCAGCCAGGCGTTGCAGGTAGGCGGCCCAATTGGTGTCAAAGGCCTGTCCGAGCGCGTAGAGGGTATCCCAGGTGTACAGGCCCGAATTGTGTCCGTCGTCGAACACGATCTTGACCGCGTAATTGCCCACCGGTTCGCAGCCGACGATCTGCACAGCCTCCTTGCCGACCACCAGCGTCTCCTGTCCGGGTCCGTGTCCCTTGACCTCCGCCGACGGCGAATGCACCCGCAGGTACTCGAAATCGAGCTCACACCGGTAGCCGTCTTCGAAGGCGACAACGAGCACACGGCTCGCCTGGCGTACGCGGATTTCGGTGGGCGTGGGCATGGCGGTGGCGCGCAGTGGTCAGGACCCGCACTCTATCATCCGCCTCGGTGCGGCACCGCACCGCGTGGGTGCGTCAGCGCGTGTCCACCGAGAGCCCTGGCCAGCGCTCGGCCCAGCGCTTTTCCCGGCAACGGTGACCGTAGGTGCCGTGGGCACAGCGGGGGTTGCGCTCGACCCGACCGTTGAACAGCACAGCAAAGCCAAACACTGCAAAACCCTCGACATCGCCGCGCCGGTCGAGCCGCGCGGCAACGGCGGTCTGACGCTCGGGCCACCGCGCCATCGCGTCGACGCTCGAGCGGTACGCAGGATGGCCGTGTCGCGCGTGCATGCGCGCCTGGTTCTTCACCGACCAGCGAAGCCCTGGGCACCGTTGCTGCAAGGCGAATTCGATGTCGCGGTCACGTGCCGCCGAGGTGCAGGCCGGGTCAAAATAGACGACATCGAGGTCTGCGGTGGTGGTCGCCACGCCGTATTGGCTGTCCCACACGGCATTGCGCACAAAGCCGGCTGCGAGCCAGCCGTCGGGCAGCTCGAGCAACGCAACCGCCTCGAGTGCCCGACGCCGACGTGGGTGCGCGGCGACCAGCCGCAGCGCCCGGGATCGGGCCTGCGACTCGGTCAGCACCGCACACCGTCCCGCGCCTCAGCGGCCCCGGCGCACCCGGCACCGCAGGGCGTCGAGCCGCGCTGCAGGCAGGTCGAACAGCGATCGCCTCGCTTCCAGGTCGATGTCACGGGGGTTGCGTCCAATGTCGGCCCGTCCGGCGGCGTTCAGCCGCGCCAATGCCCGGCGCTCCCGCCAGACGTCGAACACCAGCATCACATAGCCCAGCGCAAAGCGACAGGTGGCGACCAGAGACACCGGCTTGTCGGCGCGGTGGCGGCCGTTGTGGGACAGCGGGAAGCGATCACGATTGGTGGTGCTTGATATCAACATTTGTTAACCCTCTGGACTTGCTGATCACGGATGATGACAATAGCGGCCAATCTCGCATCAGTGAAACGAAAGTTTTTGATGCATCTCTTCACCAGAATTGATGGAGATGGCTGTGGCCACACCCCGAAACCTCGACCTTGCCAGCTTGCGCAGCGTGGTGGCGATCGTCGACGCCGGCACCATGACCCGCGCCGCCGCGCGTCTGCACCTGACCCAGAGCGCCATCAGCATGCAGGTGAAGCGCCTCGAGGCCACGCTCGGCAGCGCGGTGTTCGATCGCAGCCCGCAGGGCCTGACACCGACACCCGCGGGCGAGCAGTTGGTCCACTACGCGCGCAAACTGCTCGCGCTGAACGACGAGGCCTGGGGCCGACTGACCGCCCCCGACTACGAGGGCGAGGTGGCACTCGGCTGCCCGAGCGACATTGTCGATAATTGGGTACCGGCAGCCCTACAGGCTTTTTCGCGCGATTTCCCGCGGGTGCAGGTGCAGCTGAGTACCGAGAGCACCGTGCACCTGCTCTCGGCGTACCACCGCGGTGAGCTCGACGTGATCCTGACCACCGAGCTCGACCCCCGGCCCGATGCCACCGTGCTCGACACCCAGCAGCTCGTCTGGACCGGCTCGCACGGCGGCACCGCCTGGCAGCGCCGGCCACTGCCGTTCGCCACGTGCGGCAACTGCGCGTTCCGCAACGTGGCCGTCGCCGCACTCGACAACGCCGACGTCGACTGGGTGTCGATCGTGAACACCAACGACGACCGCGCAATTGACGCGATGGCGAAGGCTGACCTCTGTGTGCGCGCCGAGCTCGCCGGTCAGGTGCCGGCCGAACGCGAGCTTGTCGACCACCGAGGCGCCCTGCCGGACCTACCGAGCTGCTCGGTCGCGCTCTACCGGGGCCGTGTCAGTGACAACACGCTGGCCGACAAGCTCGCCGCCTACCTCGTGGAACACAAGCCGCACGCGGCGTGACGGCTAGTGCTCCATTTATCGATGGATGGAGCACTAAACCACCGGGTCGTTTCGGTCCGGTTGGGCTGGTGAGACGTAGGGCAGACGCGCGCGCGCCTTGGTGTCGGCGGCGCCAGCATTGCGGATGTAGCGGCTGCCGTCGTCGTAGCGCACCTTGTTGACATAGGTTGGCTCGCCACCGGTTGCCTGGTGTACGAGCAGCCGACGTCGTTGGCTGCGCTCGATCGACGCCCGGAGCGCCTCGGGGTCGAAGCCGTCGAACAACAGCGCTTCGAGCTCGCTTCGGAGCGCCCCCAGTGCCGGGTCGTCGGCACGGTTGTCCTGCTCGTCGGGGTCGGTGTCAAGGTTGTAGAGCAGTGTGTCCACGCCCTCGAGCCACATCAATTTCCACGGCCCACGCCGCACCATGCGGCTCGGGCCGGTGGAGCCGTCCGCAGCAAACTCACAGACCGCGAGGTCCGGCAACGCCTCGGGCCGGCCTTCAAGCGCCGGCACCAGCGAGCAGCCATCGATCGGGTCGGCGTAGGCGTCAAAGCGCTCACCGTGCGCGATGTCGAGCAGCGTGGGCATGAGGTCGATCAGACTCACCGACGGCGCCACACGCGATGGCGCCCAGCGCGTCGGGCTGTGGACGATAAGCGGCACGCGCGCCGCCCACTCGAAGAAATGCTGTTTGAACCACATGCCGCGCTCGCCCATCATCTCGCCGTGGTCGGCGCAAAACACCACCACGGTGTCCCCCGCCAGACCGGTTGTCGACAACACCTCGAGCAATTCCCCGACCTTGTCGTCGATGTAGGAAATCATGCCGTAGTAGCCGTGCCGGGCCATTCGGCGGTGCTCGTCGGTAACCGTGAACTTGTGCCGGGCCTGGCAATAGTGCAGATTCCGACTCAGGTGGTCCATCTCCTCAAGTGTCAAGGGCGGAACCGCCACTGATTCGATCTCCTCGTGCGCGTATCGATCCCAGTAGGGCTGGCCGACAACGAACGGCGAGTGCGGGCTGGTGAACGACACCGTCAACAAAAAGGGCTTGTCGTCCGCCTTGCGGGCAAAATCGTAGAGCGCCTGCTTGCCGTGGTACGCGACTTCGTCGTCGTAGTCCATCTGGAGAGAGCGCACGCAGGGCCCCGACTCGATGATCGGGGCCATGGTCAGGTTGGTCGGCCGGTACTCACGGCCCTGAGACCAATCGACGGTCCAGGCAAAGTTGGCCGGGTAGATCTCGGTCGTGTGCCGGCGCTCGTAACCGTGCAGTTGGTCGGCACCGACAAAGTGCATCTTGCCCGACAACTCCACGCGGTAGTCGAGCGTGCGCAGGTAGTGCGCGAAGGTCGGAATCCCCGCCTGGAACTCCGAGGCGTTGTCGTACATGCCGATCGAGAACGGCAGCCGGCCGGCGTGCATCGACGCCCGCGAGGGCGCACACATCGGCAGGTTGCAGTAGCAGTTCTCGAACACCACACCCTCACGCGCCAGGCGATCGATGTTTGGCGCCTTGACAGTGGGGTTGCCGTAACACCTGAGTGCGTTCGCCGCCAATTGGTCGGCCTGGATCAGCAGGATGTTGGGGCGAGTACCGGACACGGGGCTACCTCGAGTGGTCGGTGGACAGGTCGGTCGGGGGCCGCTGCGGGCGGCACCCCGAGCCGATGCGGTTACTCGATCCGCAGACCGAGCTTCATCAGGGTGTCGTCGAAGACCTTGTACTGCTCGGCCACGTAGGCCTTGGTGTCTTCCGGCGACCGGATGTCGACGATGTTGCCCAGGCCCTTGGTCATTCGGTTCCAGGCCCGATCGGCTTTCAGTGCCTCGAGTGTCTCAGACCATTTCGCCACCACCTCGTCGGGCAGGCCCGGCGGTCCGTATATGGCGGACCACCCGATGATCTTCTCGAGATCCGGGTAACCGACTTCCTGCGCGGTCGGCACGTCCGGGATGATCGGCTGACGCTCACCGGTGGTGACCACCAGGGCACGCAACTGACCCGCCTCCAGCGCGCCGGCGACGGCAGAGAGGTTCTGGTAGGAGAAATCCACCTGATCGGCAACCACCGCCGCACGCGCCTTGCCACCGCCCTTGTAGGGCACGTGGACCAGGTTGTCGAAGTCGATGCCCATGCTGTTGGCCATCACGGCGACGGCGATGTGCAGCAGGGTGCCGACGCCCGCCGAGCTGTACGCCATCTCCGCACCGGACGACACCTTGGCTTCGAAGTCGGCGAAGGTCTTGATGTCGCTCTCGGCGTTGACGACGAGCACGAAGGGGTTGACCTCGATCAGCCCGAGAAAGGTGAATTCGTCCCAGGCGTAGGGGATGGTCTTGTTCATCGCCGGCACGCCCATCTGGCTGCCGACGCGGGCGGACAGCAGGGTGTAGCCGTCTGCCGCCGCGTTCTTGACGAAGTTCGACCCCACCACCCCGGCGGCGCCGGTCTTGTTGATGGCCAGAATCGGCTGTCCGAGGTACTGCGGCGCCGCACCCGCGATCATGCGGGCCGACAAGTCGGCGGCACCGCCGGGACCGTAGGGGGCTACCAGGGTAATCGGGCGTTCGGGGTAGCTCGCGTTGGCTACGGCCGCGGTGGCGACCAGCACGGCCGACAGCACGGCGCGCTTGAACAGGGAAAACGGGGCCTGCATCGCTTATCTCCTCTTGGTGTGTCGTGGGCTGGACGGACCAGCTCAGCGAAAAGATTGACCTTGCGCGGCCGAGCTGTCAATAATTAATTACTGTAAGTAACTAATTAGGCCTGTGCCCGTGTCGCCGCCTGCCACGCACCCCACGACACCCGCCGCATCGTCGGTGCTGCGCCACGCCAACCGGCGTGGGGTGTTGCGCCTGCTGAACCAGCAACGGCGCTGCAGTCGTGCGGAGCTGGGCGAGGCCATGGGCTTGACCGGCGCGGCGGTGTCACGGATCACGCGCGAGCTGATTTCCGCGGGCCTGGTGCTCGAGGGGGCTCCGCTCAAGCAAGCCGGCAGCCTCGGCCGCCGCAGCAGCCGTCTCACGTTGAATCCCAACGGCGGCGTGGTGCTGGCCGTCAACCTGACAGCCAACCGCCTGCAAGCCTCTTTGAATCGGCTCGACGGTTCGCGCATCGCCGCCCACGACCTGCATTCGGCGGCCGGACTGACGCCGGACGCGGTGGTTGCCGAACTCGTCAGCCGCTGTCGCGCGCTGCTCGACCAGCACGCGTCCGCCGCGCCGCTCGCCACGGGCATCAGCGTGGCCGTCACCAACCGGTCCGAGCTGCACGGCGGGCGCGTCACCAGCGCCCTGCTCGGCTGGCAGGACGTGCCGGTCGCGTCGGCCTTCGAGGCGGCCTTCGGGTGCCCGGTGGCACTCGAGTCGCGGCCAACCGGGTTGCTCAGGGCCGAAATCAACGCTGGCCACGTGTCACCGGCCGAGCGCGTGCTGGTGGTGAACGTCGGTGTCGGCATCGGCATGGCCTTCACCAGCGGCGGCAGTCGGCCGTCGCACCCCGAGAGCACACTGGGCAACCTCGCCCACCTGAAACACCCCAACGCCCGGATTGACTGCCACTGTGGTCGGCAGGGGTGCCTGCAACAGTGCGCGTCCGGCGTCGCGGTGGTCCGTACGCTGTCGCTCGGCGCCAACCGGTCCACGGCACCGTTGAGTCACCACAACCCGCACCTGCACACCGCGATTGCACTCGCTGACCACGGTGATCGCCACGCCAAGGCGGCTTTCTTCGACGCCGGGACCCACCTCGCGTTCGGCCTCGACGCCGCACACGCTCTGCTCGACCCGCAACAGATCATCCTCGCGGGCGAGGCCGGCAGGCAATCGGACTTCGTCGAGGGCGTGCGGGCCGGGCTCGCAGACGCGGGCGCGCCGCTCGACGCGCAACGCCTGCGCATCAGCCAGGTGACGTCCGACCTCGCCGCCGCAAGCATTGCCCTCGATGCCCACGTCTTCGGCCACTTTCCCACACGCGGTGCACCCACAGCATGAACCGTTTGCAAGATCGCGATTTCCTCAGTGGCCTGAGCATGGTGTGCTTCGCCGCGCTGTTGCTCCTGGTGTTGATTCCGAACGGTGTCGACGAGCCCCGGCGCGTCAAATACGCAGCCCTGTCACCGTCGTACTACCCCCGCATCGTCGCGTGGGTGTTGCTGGTGGTCGGCCTTTGCGTGGGCCTGCGCGCCGCCTGGCGCCCCGCCGCCGGTGAGGTGGACCCGGATCAGCGACCGGATGCGGCGCGGCAGATCAGCCTCGTGTTCGTGCTGCTCGCGGCCTTTGCCAGTGTGTTGTCAGTGCTCGGCCTGCCACTCGCCTCGTGTCTCGCGCTGCTGATCGCATTTCCGCTTGCCGGTGAGCGGCGGTGGCCGCGGGTCCTGGCCCTCGCCATCGCCGTCCCGCTCGGGCTGTATGTCTTTTTTCTGAAAGTCGCAAACATTCCGATACCGCTCGGTGTTTTACAACCTTGGCTAGGAGCACTCTGAGATGCTGGACGTCCTGCAGCAGGCACTCGCGCTCTTCGCCACCTGGCAAAACGTCGGCGCCCTCGCAATCGGCGTCGTGGTCGGCACCTTTGTCGGTGCGATACCGGGCATGACAACGCCGATGGCGGTCGCGCTGACCTTGCCCTTCACGTTCACCCTGCCCCCGGTCACCGGCATCCTGCTGCTGCTCGGGGTGTACAAGGGTGGCATCTACGGCGGGTCGATCACCGCGATTCTGATCAATGCGCCCGGCACACCGGCCGCCTCGTGCACCGTGCTCGACGGCTACCCGTTGGCCAAGCGTGGCGAGGCGCGGCGGGCGCTCGACATCGCGCTCTACGCCTCGTGTGTGGCCGATTTTCTCTCGAACATCGCGCTGATCGTGTTTGCCGGTATGCTCGCGAGCCTCGCTCTCGCGTTTGGCTCGCCGGAAGTCTTCACGCTGATCCTGTTTTCGCTGACCATCATTGCCGGCGTGTCCGGCGACCAGTTGCTCAAGGGCCTCGGCTCGGCCTGCCTCGGCCTGTTGCTGGCGACCGTCGGCCTCGATCTCGTGTACGGCACCAACCGCTTCGTCTTCGGTGAAGTCAACCTGATGAGCGGCCTGAACTTCATCCCGGTGCTGATCGGGTTGTTCGCCTTGCCGGAGATCATCGCCTTTTTCGGTCGTGTCGAACTGCCGCGTGAACACAACCCGCTCGCCGGGCGCGGTGCCTCCTTTGCCGATTTCAAACGCTGCCTCAAGAGTATCCTGCGCGGCAGCACCATCGGCGTCGTGCTCGGCGCCATTCCGGGGATCGGTGGGGCGCCATCGGCTTTCCTGAGCTATTCCGAGGCCAAGCGCACCTCGCCCAACAGCGACAATTTCGGCAAGGGTGAACTCGAGGGCGTCGCCGCGGCCGAGAGCGGCAACAACGGCGTCGCCGGTGCCACCCTGATCCCGTTGCTGGCCCTCGGCATCCCCGGCGACATCATCACGGCCATCATCCTCGGCGCGTTCATGATCCACGGCTTGCGTCCGGGCCCGCTGCTGTTCCAGGACAACCTCAGCCTGATCTACGCGCTGTTCATCGGCATCATGTTGAGTTCGATCATCCTGTTCACGGTGGGCAAGGTGTCCATTCGGCTGATCAGTCGGATCGCGGACATCCCGCATCGCGTGCTGTTCCCGATCGTCATGGTGCTCTGCGTCTACGGGGCGTACGCAGTGAACAACACGCTGTTCGATGTCGGCGTCATGTTCGCCATGGGCGTGGTCGGTTTCGGCATGCTGCGCCTCGGCATTCCGGCCGCGCCGTTTCTGATTGCGTTCATCCTCGGGCCGCTGCTCGAAGACAACTTTCGCCAATCGCTGCTGCTCTCGCGCGGGGAGTGGAGCGTGTTCTTCTCGAGTCCGATCTGCTGGCTGTTCTGGTGCATGACCGCCGTGGTTGTCGCGCTGACCGTGCGGCGGGCGCTGTTGAAGAAGCGGGCCTGAGCCGCACATGCGCATCGCCGTTTTCACCGACACCCACCTGCGCGCCCCGGAGGGCGACACGTCGTCGCCCTACGCGGTCAACGAACGCGCGAACGCGCGCGCACGCTACGCTACCGCGTTGATCGCAGAGCTCGCTCCGGACCACACGGTGCACCTGGGCGACATGGTCCACCCCTTGCCGCACATGGCCGCGTACGCCTCAGCCGCCGCCGAAGCGAAGCGCGTGTTCGAACCGCTCCAGCCGCAGCTGTCCTTCGTGCCGGGCAACCACGACATCGGCGACAAACCGTCACCCGGCCTGCCGGCCAAGGCGACCAACCCTGACCACATCAGCCGCTACGAGTCCGCGTTCGGTGACAGCGCCTGGGCCAGTGTTTGCGGCGAGGTGACCCTCGTGGCGATCAATTCCTCGTTGATCAACACCGGCCTCGAGGCTGAGCACCTCCAGTTCGACTGGCTGGCGCACACGCTCAGCGAACACCGCAGACAACAGGTGCTGCTGTTCTCCCACTACCCGCCGTTCATTCAAGCCCCCGACGAGCCCGACCACTACGACAACATTGCCGAGCCCGGCCGCAGTCGCTTGCTGAAGCTCGCATCGTCGCACGGCGTTCGGGCGATCCTGTCAGGTCACGTTCACCATTTCTTCTACAACCGCTACGGTGACATGCAACTCTGGTGTCTTCCCGCCACCAGCTTCACACGGCAGGACTACAGCGAGTTGTTCCAGGGGAAACCTGCCCCCGAGCACGGGCGAGATGACACCGGAAAATACGGGGTTGCATTGTTCGACGTCGACGAGGAGACGCTCGATTTCCGCTGGTTTCAGACCCACGGAAGGACACTGGCTGCCCATGAACGCAAGGTCAGTCCGAGCACACCGCCGCGCTGGACCGGTCTGGTGCCGCACATGAGACACGACTGGCACAGCGCCAGACAACTGCCGTACAACGGGCCGATGGAGGAATACAGTCGCAAGTCCGCGCGAAACGACTACCCCCTCCTGAGGTTGCTGCAGTCCGGGATCGACACCGTCCGGGTTCCGCTGTCCGACCTGTTAACCGAAACCAGTCGGACCCGGCTGCTGGATTGGGCCAGTCTCGGCGTGCGCTTTGTCGTTTTCAGCACGACGGTGCCGGACGAGGACTCCGTCGTTTGCCTCAATGCCCACGCGCGTGCACTCGCCGGTTTCGAGTTGATTGACATTCGGGGGACCCTCGACGAAGCGATTGCAACAGCCGCCGAGATCGTCCAACGCACAACGGTGCCTGTCACACTGGCAAAGGCGTCCACATCCGCCGCAACGGCGGATGGCAAGGCGTTCGCGCACACAGCGACGACCGGGTATCCGTTGTCAGACTGCGCTGACATCGTCGCCGCATTGGCCCGGAGCGACGAGCCATGCCCCGGTGTGTTGCTGCAACTGGCGTGGGAGGAGCCGGTGGACGCGCTCACGGAGGCCGTCTCACGCATTCAGGGTGCGGGGTCACGCGTTGCGGTCAACGTGCGGCTGTCACACAGCAACCCGGCCGACGCAAACACCGATGATGTTGCCATCGACAGGAAACTGCGCGCCGCGCTCGCATTTGCCACAGACCATGACGTCGTCGTGCAGTGCGACACCTTCGAGGATGTTGATCGCGGCTACCACCCACGCCATGGCTTGGTGGACCGCCTGCACAATTTTCGACACGCGCACGACACCGATTGAGCCTGCCCGCGACCGGCTATCCGGCAAGTAGCCGGACGGCGTAGACCACGCTCAGAAGCGAACCGAACGCAATGACCGCTCGGCGCAGCAACCGCTCGTTCACCTGATGCGACAGACGGCCACCGAGGTAACCGCCCACCGTGCTGCCGACCATCATGGTCACGGCCTCGGGCCAGGCGACCAAGCCCCCGACACCAAAGACGGCGATGCTGATCAGCGTGAACGCCGTCGCGAGGAGGTTCTTTATCGCGTTGGCAACCGAAAACGCACGGAAGCCCAGTAACTGCGCGATCGCCAGCAGAATGATGCCGAGCCCGGCCCCAAAGAACCCGCCATACACCGATGCGAGGAACAGTCCGGCGAGCACGAGCACCTGACTGCGGCTGCCCGCGGTATCCAACAACCACGCCCGCACCCGGTCCCCGAACGCGAACAACGCGGTCGCCAGGGCGATCAGGGCGGGTACGAGGAGCATGAAGAGCGCGGGGTCGATGAAAACGAGGATCAATGACCCGAGCAAAGCCCCCGAAGCGGACACGACGACCAGTCTCGGCAACACCCCTGCTATCGCCTTCAGGTCGGCGCGGTGTGCCGGCAACGCGGCGGCGTTGGACGGCAGCATGGCGAGGTAGTTGGTGGCGTTGGCTACCACGGGCGGCAGCCCCACCCACATCAAGGCGGGAAAGGTAAACAGCGTGGCTCCACCGGCGACCGCGTTCCACACGCCGCCGATCAGACCGACACCGACCAGAAAAACCCCGCTGACTGCGTCCATCTCGACCCTCCTGCACGAACACTAGGCGAGCCTTGCCATTTACAGAAATGAATATTTATCATTGATCGATGAATAATATCGAACGCTTGGTGCTAACCGGAGATGGGCTGCAAGCCTTCCTTGCCATTGCCGACTGCGGCAACCTCACAGCGGCAGCGAGCCAGCTCAGCAAAACGCAATCGGCGCTGAGTGTGCAGTTGCGCAAAGTGGAATCCGCGCTGAACACGCGCCTGTTCACGCGATCGCCACAGGGCATGAGACTGACGCCCGAGGGTCTCACGCTTCTGCCGCACGCCAGGCAGGTCGTCTCGAGCCTGCGAGACGCACAGGCCGTGTTCGAGGATCGCTTGCAGGGGACCGTGCGCGTCGGCTTGCCGGACGATTGCGCCGGGCCGCTGTTGGAACACGCGCTTCGGCGTTTTCGCGAGTCACATCCGGGGGTGGAAGTGGAGGCATTCGCGGGCTGCACATCAGGCTTCGCGGGCCAGATCGCACGGGGTGAGCTCGATGTCGCCGTGCACTCCGGTCCCGAGGCCCTGTCAGCGCACGTGCACTCGGTGGAGTCCACGGTCTGGGCGGCGAACCCGGGCTTCTCGCTCCCCGCAGACGCGCCGGTGCCGCTTGCCCAACTGGACCGAGCCTGCTGGTGGCGTCAGATGACCGAATCTGCACTCGCGCGCGCGGCGCGCCGCTTTCACACCCGTTTCCTGAGCAACGATTTCACAAGCCTGCGATCCGCGTTGCGTGCGGGGCTCGCCGTGGGCGCCCTGCCGGCATCAAGCCTCGACAGCAGCCTGCGTACACTCGGTCCGCAGGACGGTTTGCCGGCGCTGCCGATGGCCGTGCGTTCGATTCTCACGAACACACGCGCCAACCCGAACCTCACAGCGGCGATGCGAGATGCACTCATGGCCACCCGTCCGGCCACACCGACTGACCGAGACGCCGGGGTCTGTCGCCGCTGATGACGGGGTGACGTCGCTCAGAGGATGTAGCGGCTCAGGTCTTCGTCGCCCGAGAGTTCACCGAGTTGGTCGTCGACGTAGGCGGCGTCGACGGTCAGCGTCTGGCCGCTGCGGTCGGCTGCATGGTAGCTCGCGTCCTCGAGCAGGCGCTCCATCACCGTGTGCAAGCGCCGCGCGCCGATGTTTTCGGTTGTCTCGTTGACGCTCGAGGCCACCGCGGCGATGCGCTCGACACCGTCCTGGGTGAATTCAACCGTAACGTTCTCGGTCTCGAGCAACGCGGTGTACTGGCGCGTCAACGAGGCGTTGGTGTCGGTCAAAATGCGTTCGAAATCGGCCGCCGAGAGCGCACTCAACTCGACCCGGATCGGCAGACGGCCTTGCAGCTCCGGCACCAGGTCGCTCGGCTTGCTGAGGTGGAAGGCACCCGAGGCGATGAACAGGATGTGGTCGGTGTTTACCGGCCCGTGTTTGGTGGTCACGGTGCAGCCCTCGACCAGCGGCAGCAGGTCACGCTGTACCCCCTCTCGGGACACGTCTACACCGCCGCCACCCTCACTGCGCCTGGCGACCTTGTCGATCTCGTCGATGAACACGATGCCGTGTTGCTCGACCGACTCGATCGCCTTGCGCTTGACCTCGGCGTCGTCCAGCATGCCGCGCGCTTCCTCGTCGGCGAGCTGCTCGAGTGCTTCGTTGATGCGCATCTTGCGCTTCTGCTTCGGCGCGTTGCCCATGTTGCTGAACATCTGCTGCAACTGCTCGGTCATCTGTTCCATGCCCGGCGGGCTCATGATCTCGACCCCGAGCGGCGAGCCGCTGACCTCGACCTCGACTTCCTTGTCGTCGAGGTCGCCCTCGCGCAGCTTCTTGCGAAACTTCTGACGCGTGCTGGAATCCGGTGCGGGCGTCGATTCGGCGAAGCCGCTGCCACGCGGCGGCGGCAACAGGATATCGAGGATGCGGTCCTCGGCCGCGTCGAGTGCGCGGTTGCGCACCCGGGCCTTCTCGGCCTCGCGGGTGTCGTTGATGGCGATGTCCACGAGGTCACGCACGATCGACTCGACGTCTCGGCCGACGTAGCCCACCTCGGTGAATTTCGTCGCCTCCACCTTGATGAACGGGGCCTTGGCGAGCTTTGCCAGACGCCGCGCGATCTCGGTCTTGCCCACCCCGGTCGGCCCGATCATGAGGATGTTCTTCGGTGTGATCTCGCCGCGCAGCGGCTCGTCGACCTGTTGCCGACGCCAGCGGTTGCGCAGTGCCACCGCGACCGCGCGTTTGGCGTCGGACTGACCGACGATGTGGCTGTCGAGCGCCTGGACGATTTCACGGGGGGTCATTTCAGTCATGGCAGCTCACAGCTCCAGGGTTTCGATGGTGCGGTGGTGGTTGGTGTAGATGCAGATGTCAGCCGCAATCGACAGGCTGTGCTCGGTGATCGCGTGCGCATCGAGCTCGGTGTGCTCGATCAACGCGCGTGCCGCCGCCTGGGCGAAGGGGCCGCCCGAGCCGATGGCGATCAGGCCGTGCTCGGGTTCGATGACGTCACCGTTGCCCGAGATCACCAGCGAAGCCGAATGATCCGCGACCGCCAGCAGCGCCTCGAGGCGGCGCAGCAGGCGGTCGGTGCGCCAGTCCTTGGCCAGTTCGACCGCCGCGCGGGTCAGTTGCCCGCCGTGCGCCTCGAGCTTGGCTTCAAAGCGTTCGAAGAGCGTAAAGGCGTCCGCCGTGCCGCCGGCGAAACCCGCGAGCACCTTGCCCTTGTACAAGCGTCGCACCTTGCTGGCGTTGCCTTTCATCACCGTGTTGCCCAGCGTGACCTGCCCGTCGGCACCGAGCGCAACCTGATTCCCCCGTCGCACCGCGACCACGGTGGTCCCCCGATATTGTTCCAAGGCCCATCCCCTCGATATTGGCTTTGAACGAGACTGAATTTTGACGCATGCTGTGCAAATCACCTGTAAGTGATTGTCTGCACTGCGGGAGTACGGTGGGTATGAACCTTGCCAATTGCAAGAGCACAGCACCACAGAGGTGGCTGGTAACGACCCACCAGTCAGCCCGGGACCCCGAGACCATGAGCGACGCATCGCACCTTTACACGCCCACGCAACGCAGCCAACGCAGCGCCGACTTCGCAGGCGATCAGAAATCCGTGATGAACTGGCTGCGCGACCTGCGCGAGCTGGCCCCCAGCCTGCGCGTGCGCAGCTTCAAGCTCGGCCTGCAGCGGTCGAACCGCAGCCAGAGCGCGAGCGGCAAGCGCATACAGGTGCTCGAGTGGCTGCGCCCCGAATGCCACCACGCCCAGCAGGTACTGCGCCGCAGTTGGCAGGGCCAGGACATTCCGTTGTCCGCCGACGCCGAACGCGCCTGGCAGGACCAGCTCGCACTGCTCACCGAACTGGGCTTCGGCTACAAGATCGCACTGAGCGATGACCTTGCCGACCCCAAACTCACCACCGCTGCGCGGGCCCACGCGTGTGTGCGCACGCTGGATGTGCTGCACCAGCAGCTGTTGATCGCGCGCGAAACCTACCGATCGGCCCCACCGAAGCTGCTCAAGGACGCCTACAGCCTGTACGCGGTCGCCGAACGCCACGGCTTTGTTGACACGCCGGTCGCCGACAACCTGTTGCGCACGGGTGAGACGCGCACCGTCAGCCAGTTGTTCAAGATGCTGTTGCTCGCCCACAGCGTGGACGCCAACGCGCTGCCGACCACCGCGTTGATCGGCCTGAACCGACGGTTGCCGAGTTGGGTCGACCGCGTCACGCTGCGCGTCGAGCACCCCGGCACGCGCAGCCGCGCGCTGGCTTTCGACCTCGCCGACGACGCGCCCCCTCAAGCGGCACCGTTCCGCGCCCGCGCGGGCCGCGCCACCGTGCGCTGGCTGGTGATGGACGCGCTGGCGCAGGACCTCGAATCCCAGCGGGCGTCGGGCGATTTCGACCCGGCGCTGCTACCGCTCTACCGCTTGTGCAAAGGCCGTCAGGACCGCCGTGAGGCGCGCGCGTTTCGAAACGACGCCGTCAATGTGGTACTCGGGCTGAACGATGTGCACGCCAGTGTGTTGCGCGACCTCGACGGTTCGGGCGACGGCGATTGGGCCATGCGGGACCTCAGCCCATCCGGACTCGGACTCAACAAGACCAGTGCGTCCCCCACCGGCTTGCATGTCGGTGCGCTCGCTGCGGTGAGACGACCCCACGCCGACGACAACGGCATCTGGCGTGTCGGCATCGTGCAGTGGCTTCGCCAGCACGCCGACGAACACTACCAATGCGGTTTGCAGCTGTTGAGCACCGAGGCGCGGGCGGTGTACGCCACCTACCGCGTCGACACCGGTGCGATCCTGCGCACCGAGTGCATGCTCATCCCGGCGGCGCACGGCAACACGTCGCCGTGCCTGGTTCTGCCCCCGCGCCGGTTCAAGACCGGCCAGGCGCTGACCCTGCTGAGCGACGCCGCGCCGAGCACGCACTGGCGTCTCAAGGCGATGCTGCGGAACACCAGCTCGGTGTCGGTCTTTTCCCTGGTGCCGACCGAGCGCTAATCGGACGCCGGTTCCATCGACCCGTCCTCGGGCGCTTCCTGTGCGCCGCGGGCGAGCGCACGCGGGTGCGCCTTCTCGTACACCGCGGCGAGCCGCTGATAATCGAGGTGAGTGTAGATCTGTGTGGTGCTGATGTCGGCGTGCCCGAGCAGCTCCTGCACCGCGCGCAAATCCCCACTCGATTCGAGCACGTGTGTCGCAAAGGAATGCCGCAGCATGTGCGGGTGTACGCGCGCCGTCAGCCCCTGCTTGCGCGCGCGCTGCGCAAGCCGCGCCTGCACCGTCCGCGGCGCGATGCGCACACCCCGCGCGGACACGAACAAAGCGGTCTCATCGACTCCTGCCAACTGGGGGCGCACGTCGAGCCAGGCTTGCAATGCCTCATGTGCACACCGCCCGACCGGCACATCGCGCTCCTTGCCGCCTTTGCCACGCACCCGCAACACCGGTTCGCCACCGCTGACCGCCGCGACGTCAAGTGCAACCGCTTCGGAAAGGCGCAGGCCACAGGAGTAGACCAACTCGAACAGCGCGCGGTCACGCCAGGCGAGAGGTGAATCGGGCGCGTCCTCGAGCAGCGCCGTCGCTTCGTCCACCGCGAGCACGCGCGGCAGCGGCTTGTCACGCTTCGGCGGGCTGATGTCCTTGACCGGGTTGTGCTGGAACCAGCCGCGCTGCAAGCCGAAGGTGAAGAAGGTGCGCAGTGCCGACAGCCGCCGCGAGAGGCTGCGGGGTGCCATGCCGGCGCGGTGCCACTTCGCCACCATGGCCTGGACGTCCGCCCGACGCAGGCTGTCCCACCCGTCCGGCCGCAAGGCCACGGCAGCGAGGAGGTCGCGGCGGTAGTTCGACACCGTGTGGGCGGCGTAGCGCCGTTCGGTCAGGAGGTACTGCAGGTAGGCCTCGATGGCCGGTGACGGGTCGCCCGCCACGTCGGTCATGACACCGTGCGACCGAACGCAGCGCCAACGAGGTCCGCAACCTGCTGCAGAAAGAGGTGGCCCTGGTCGCGCGTGAACACGGTCGGGTCCTGCGCGGCGAGCGCCAACACCCCGAGCCAGCGGTCGGTGCGCAAGGGCGCAATCGCCGAGCTGCCGACCGCGTCGGCATCGCCGAACAGGAAGGTGAGCTGGCCCTCGCTGGCCAGCCCGCAGCGGATCAGGTCGTCGTCGCGCTGCGCGCTGAACGCGTCCCACGCGCGCTCGGACGGCGCGACGTGCCGCAGCACGTCACCCGGCGCCGATGCGTCCGCGGCGTCGTGGCTGAGCACGATCGCCACCCGATCGGCACTCGCGACGCGCAACAACGTGGTTTCGGTCGCCGCGGCCATCTCGGTGGCCGAGTCGCTCGCGAGCAGCGCCTGCGCCAGCGCGTGCACGCCCTCGCTGAGCGTCTGGTTGTGGCGCGCGGCCGAAATCATGTCGTCCACCTGCGAGCGCATGCGGCGGTTGCCTTCGCGCAGGGTGGCCACCTGCCGTTCGACCAGCGACACCGCCGCGCCGCTGTCGTGGGCGAGGTTCAGGCCGGTTGCGGCGCCGGGGTGCCGCATGAAGAAGTCGGGGTGATCGGCGAGAAACTGCAGTACCGTCTCGTCGTCCAGACGCTCCAGGGTGTCGACTGCGTCCAATTCGCTCATGCCTCTACATGTCCGTTGAATACAAAGCTGGCCGGTCCTGTCAGCGTGACCGGGGTGCCCTCGCCCGCCCAGCGGATCTGCAGATCCCCGCCCGGCAGGCTGACCGTGACGTCGTCGTCGACCCAACCCCGCGCGCGCGCGACCACCATTGCCGCACAGGCCCCGGTGCCGCAGGCGCGCGTCTCGCCCACGCCGCGTTCCCAGACCCGCAGCGCTGCGCGGTCGCGCCCGTCGATCTGCAGGAACCCGACGTTGACCCGACGCGGGAAATCCGCGTGGTGCTCGACCTTCGGCCCCTGCGTGATAACGGGTGCCGAGACCACTTTCGGCACGCGAATCACGGCGTGCGGGTTGCCCACTGACACCGCGCCGAATTCGATCGACTCCCCGTCAATGTCTAGCGTATACGCCTCCGATTGCAACTCCCGACGGAACGGCAGCGCGCCTGGGCTGAAGTCCGGCACGCCCATGTCGACCACCACCCGACCGTCGCCGAGGCGCTCGAGGGTGATGGTGCCACCGGACGTGTGCACCGGGATGCGGGCACTGTCGGTCAGGCCGCGGTCGGTCACGAACACGGCAAAGCACCGTGCGCCGTTGCCGCACTGCTCGACCTCGAGGCCATCGGCGTTGAAGATGCGGTAGTCGAACTCGACCCCGTCCCGGCTCGGCGGCTCGACCACCAGCAGTTGATCAAAGCCCACACCGGTTCGGCGGTCCGACAGCGCGCGAATCTGGTCTGTGCCGAGTGCAAAGGCCTGTGCCGTCGCATCGATCACCATGAAGTCGTTGCCGAGGCCGTGCATTTTGGCGAAGTCGAGACGCATCTCAGTCGACCACCGCCGACTCGCCGGCGAACAGGTCCGCCACCGTCTCGCGGCGGCGCACGAGGTGCGCGGTGTCACCGTCGACCAGCACCTCGGCCGAACGAGGACGGGTGTTGTAATTGGACGACATCACCGCGCAGTAGGCCCCGGCCGAGTGCACCGCCAGCAGGTGGCCTTCGTCGATCGACAGCGGCCGCTCCTTGCCGAGGAAGTCGGCCGATTCACACACCGGGCCGACAATGTCCCAGGTGTGCTCCGGCACATTGCGTGTCTCCACCGCCTCGATGTTCTGCCAGGCCTGGTAAAGCGCGGGGCGGATCAGATCGTTCATCGCCGCGTCGACCACGGCGAAATGGCGACCGCCGTTTTCCTTGGTGACGTTCACGCGCGTCAACAGAAGCCCCGCGTTCGCGACGATCGCCCGGCCGGGCTCGACAACCACCGTGAGGTCGCGGCCGTCGAGCAACCTTGACATGGCTGCCTGCCAGGCCTGTAAATCGAGCTGCTGTTCGTCGCGGTAGACCACGCCCTGCCCACCGCCGAGGTCGAGCTCGCGAATCGCGATGCCGTCATCTGCGAGTTGATCGATCAGGCCGAGCAGTCGATCCGCCGCGTCGACAAAGGGCTGCACCTCGGTCAACTGGGAGCCGATGTGGCAATCGATGCCGATCACGTCGAGTGCCGCGTGCGACGCCGCCTGCCGGTAGGCGTCGAGCGCGATGTCGTGCGCGATGCCGAACTTGTTTTCCTTGAGTCCGGTGGAGATGTAGGGGTGCGTGTGCGCATCGACGTCGGGGTTGATCCGCAGCGACACCGCCGCTCGGGCGCCGTGGGCCCGGGCCACCTCGGCCAGCGTGTCGATCTCGCTGAGCGACTCGACGTTGAAACTGTGGATGCCGACCTCGAGCGCGCGCTCGAGCTCGTCTACGCGCTTGCCGACGCCCGAGAAGACCACCCGGTTCGCGTCACCGCCGGCGGCCAGCACGCGCTCGAGCTCGCCGACCGAGACGATATCGAAACCCGAACCGAGCTTTGCCAACACGCTCAGCACACCGAGGTTGCTGTTGGACTTGACCGCAAAGCACACGCGGTGCGGCCAGGGCGCGAGTGCCTGATCGAAGGCGTGCCAGGCCGACTCGATTGCGGCACGCGAATAAATGTACAGCGGCGTGCCGAAACGCTCGGCAAGCTCGGGCAGGGCATGGCCCTCGGCGTGCAGTACGCCATCACGGCGTTCAAACGGGGTCACGGTTGGTCCTCATCGGGCTTGCGGTTCGGGTCGTCCTCGGACGAGTCGGTGACCACCGCACCCGGCAACGCAGTCGCAGCCTCGCCGGGCAGGTAGAGGTCGCCCTTGTTGCCGCAGCCGCTCAACACGGCGACGCAGGCCGCGGCGGCGAGCACGGTGGTGCGCATCGGAAGGTCTCCAGGTCAGTAGGAGAAGTGTACACCGCCACCTTGGTACACACAGCGCACGCCGGCCGGAAAAACATCGCTTTGACAGGGCAGGTTTGATACAAAGCACAGCCACGGCGGGGCGCCCTGAGCGCCCGCCACGCACCGCCGTACGGTGCCGCTCAATCGACCAGCGCACGGGCCACCCATGACCGCCGACACCCTGCGTATTGCCACGCGTAAAAGCCCACTCGCCCTCTGGCAGGCCGAGCGTGTGGCGTGTCTGTTGCGTGCCGCGCACCCGACGCTCGCCGTCGAGCTGGTGCCTTTCGTGACCCAGGGCGACAAACTGCTCGACAGCCCGCTGGCGAAAATCGGTGGCAAGGGCCTGTTCGTCAAGGAGCTCGAGGTGGCGATGCAGGAGGCGCGCGCCGACATCGCTGTGCACTCGATGAAGGACGTGCCCGTGGTGCTGCCCGAGGGCTTTCACATCGCCTGCATCCTCGAGCGCGAAGACCCCCGCGACGCACTGGTCAGCCCGTCACACGCATCGCTCGCCGCCTTGCCCGAGGGCGCGCGCGTCGGCACGAGCAGCCTGCGGCGCGAAGGGGCCGTGCGCATGGCGCGTCCCGACCTCGAGATCGCCATGTTGCGAGGCAGCGTCAACACCCGCCTCGCAAAGCTCGACGCCGGCGACTTCGATGCGATCATCCTCGCGTGCGCCGGGCTCGACCGGCTCGGGCTGGCCGAGCGCATCCGCGAGCGGCTCGCACCGGAGGTGTCCTTGCCCGCCGTTGGCCAGGGCGCAATCGGCGTGGAATGCCGGCTCGACAATGCCCGCATCAACGCCCTGCTCGCACCGCTGCACTGCCCCGACACCGCCACCTGCCTCGCGGCAGAGCGGGCGATGAACCGCCGTCTGGACGGTGGCTGCCAGGTACCGATCGCGAGCTTTGCCACGCTCCAGGGCGGCGAGATCCACCTGCGCGCGCAGGTGTCACACCCGGCGGGCGGGCCCCACTTCGCAGCCGCTTCGCGCGCACCGCGCGAACAGGCCGACCAACTCGGACGGTCCGTCGCCGAGACCCTGCTCGCCGACGGCGCCGACGTGGTCTTGCGCGAGCTCGGCTTGCAACCCGGACGCCACGGGCCGGGGTGATGCAGTCCCTGCGGGTGCTCGTCACCCGACCGGCGCACCAGGCCGACGCGATGATCACCCGCCTGCGCCTGGCCGGTCACCTGCCGCTGCCCTGCCCCACGCTCGCCATCGAGGCCGTCGACGCCGCGCCGATGTCGACCGACACCGGCACCGACGAGCGCGCTTGCGACATCGCAATCTTCGTCAGCACCAACGCCGTGCACATGGCCGCGGGCCCCGAACCACTGACACGGCAACTCGACGGCGTGTCGTCGGTGTTTGCCATCGGCGCGGCGACGGCCTGGGCACTGCACACCCACGGGGTGCGAGCACACACACCGCCCGACGGCGATTTTCGCTCCGAGTCCCTGCTGAACCACGCGGTTTTCGCGGCCGTGGCTGGCAAACGCGTGTGCGTTTTCAAAGGCGCAGGGGGCCGCTCGCTGCTCGCTGACCAGCTCCGCGCGCGCGGTGCCGAGGTCGACGAACGCGTGGTGTACAAACGACGCCCCACAGCTGATTCAGAAACAAAACACACGCAAAATCAGCACTTTTGTGCAGACGTGATTCAAGTGGGCAGTAACGAGGCGCTCGACAACCTTGTTACAATTACGCCCGCACCAATGCGCGATCGGTTGTTCACAACAGCGTTGATCGTCAACAGTGAACGCGGCAAGCGACATGCTGAAACGCTCGGATTCAGCGCACGGATTCAGGTCGCCCACCCAGCGGGTGACGACGGGCAATTGGCCGCACTGGCCCGACTGGCCATTCCAGAGACAACGACACAATGAAGAGCAAACACACAGCACCGCCGACGGCCGCCTCGGGGGATTCCGCGGGCACGCCGTCGCAACCCGACGCGCAGAAAGCGTCGGGCAACGGATTGACCCTGGTTGCGTTCGCACTGGCTCTGGCCGGTATCGGCGGGGCGTGGTACTCCCACAGCAGCTTGTCCGCGCGACTCGGTGCGGTGCAATCGGACCTCGGCGCCCAGCTCGAGGCCGCCCGCGCGGAGACCAACAGCAGCGTGTCCGGCCTCGGTGACACGTTGAAAGCCGAACTCGACACCATCGCCTCGCGTGCGGCGACGCTCGAGGCCGCCGGTTCCGCGCTTGATAATCGCGCGGCGGAACTCGAATCCCGCACCGGCGACCTCGGCACCGCTCTCGACGAAACGCGCTCTGACGTGCAAGCCACGCGCGACGCCCTGTCTGAAGCGACCGAAACACTGACGCAGTCGATCGAATCAAGCAACCAGGCACTGGGCGATTCATTGCAAGCCCGGTCCGACGAGCTGAACGCCACGCTCGAGACCCGCACCGCCGAACTCGACAGCCGCCTCGACATGCGCAGCACCGAGATCGCTGGGCTGGTTGAAGCGCGCAGTGATGAGCTCACCGGCCTGGTTGAGACGCGCACCGGCGAGCTCAACGACAGCCTGCAAGCCACGCAGATGAAGATCAACCGCAGCCAACGGGCCTGGTTGCTCAGCGAGGTCGAATACCTGCTACGAACCTCGGTACACCGCGTTGTGCTCGCCGGCGACACCAATTCGGCGGTGGAAGCGCTCAAAGCCGCCAAGGCGCAACTCAAGGTGCTGGCCGAGGTCGAGTACCTGCCCGTGCAACGCGCGATCAGCGCGGAGATCACCGAGTTGCGCAGCGCCGACCAGCCCGACATCGAGCAACTGATCGTCGACATCCGCGCCCTGTCGCGCTCGGCCGGCGCCTTGCGCATGGCCGGCAGCGAGCCAGCGCCCGACACCGCACAACCGGCCGTCAGCGCAGCCCAGTCACCCGCTGCCGAGACGGCTGACAGCGGCATCGGCAAGCTCGCGTCCAGCCTGCTCGCCAGCCTGCGCCAGAACGTCAGCATCCGAACCTCGGGCGGTCAGCAGTACGGCGAGGGTGGCGAAGGCATCTTCAAAGCCACCGAAGAAGAGAGCACCAACGCCGAGCTCGTGCGTTTGAACCTGCAGGCGGCACAGCTCTCCGCCATGCGCCGCGATCAAGAGGGGTTTGACACCCACATGGACAACGCCCGCACCCGCGTCACATCGCTGTTCGACCCGGCGCAGGCCGACACCCAGGCGTTCATCTCACAACTCGACCTGCTGGCCGAAGTCAGTGTGGTGCCGCGCGCCGAGCAACTGGGCAGTGCGCTGCGGTTGCTGGTTGAAACCAACAAGAAAATCGGGGACCAATCATGAGGGCCATTCTGATCACGGCGGTCATCGTCGCCATCGTCATTGCGGCGGCGGTGTTCCTGCAGCAGGACGCCGGTTTCGTCAGCGCGCAGTTCATGGGCGCGTCCTACGAGGGGCCACTCGCCATCGTCGCTCTGGCTGCGCTGGTCGGTTTCATCGCGCTCTACGTGCTGGTGCGGCTGCTGGGCTGGTTGTTCAACGCGCCAGCGCGCTTCGGCAAGATTCTCAACCGACGCCAGGCCGACGCCGCGCTCACGCGCCTGTCCGAGGGCAACATTGACCTCGCCGAAGGTCGCTTCGCCCGCGCCGAACGGGTGCTGGCCAAGGATGTGCCAGCCGGGCCCCAGGCGACGCTGCACTACATGGCCGCCGCCGAGGCCGCCAACGCCGCGGGCAACAGCGAACAACGCGACGCCTACCTCAAGCGGGCGATCACACAAAACCCGAACGCCAAGAACGCATTGCACATCCTGCAAGCCAGGATGCAGCTGGCGGGCGACGACTACGAAAGCGCGCTCGACACGCTGGAACGGCTGCGCGGCCACGACCCGCGCAGTGCCGTCGTCCAGGGCCTGCGCGCGCGCGCATTGCGCCGCGCGGGGCGCTACGACGATCTGATTGACCAGCTCGGCGAACTGCGCAAGCGCAATGCCCTGCCCGACGCCGAACTCGACGCGCTCGAGGTGGAGACGGCCTCGGCGGTGTTGGCTGACTGCGACGACACCGGGGTCGCAAAAATCTGGAAAGCGCTGCCGGCGTCGACCCGTGACAACGCAGCGGTGATCGAACGCTACGCCCGTCGGCTGCTCGCGATGAACGACCTCGGCAGCGCCGAGCGTGTCGTCGGTGACAGCCTCGGCCGCGCCCTGTCGGACAACCTGGCGCAACTCTACGGCAGCATCGCGAGCCAGGACGGTGCCCGCCAGCTCAGCCGGGTCGAGTCGCTGCTCAAGTCCAACGAGAACAGCGCCAGCCTGCTCGCCGCGGCCGGCCAGATCTGCCTGCGTCAGGAACTCTGGGGCAAGGCCAAGAGCTACCTCGAGCAGTCCGCAGCGATCGCCGACAGCGCAGCGGCACAGGCCGGCCTGGCGGAAGTGGCGCGCCAGAACGGCGAAGCGGAGACGGCGAGCGCGCACTTCGAGCGCGGTCTGAAACTGGCGCTGAACTGAACGCGATCAGCCGCCTGTCGGTCCACCACAGCACACGCGCAACACACGGCGCGTGTGCCAGTGCAGCACCAGGCCACTGGCCCAGGCGAGCACGAGAATCATCCACCAGATCGCAGTGACATCGAAGCCGGCCCAACTGATCAGCAACGGCAACAAGAGCGCAGGCAGCACCAACGAGCGCGCCACTCCGACCCACATCACCGCCTGTGGGCGTTTGACACCCTGCAGCACACCGCCGTTGACGTGGATCAGCGCGTACGCCGGCAGGGCGAAAGCCTCGATCCGAAGGTAACCGACGCCGATCGCAACCACCGTGGCATCGTCGGAGAAGGTCGTCATCACCAGCGCGCCGAAGAGCACCATCAACACCCCCCCGAAGACCAGCAGGATCGCCGCGGCGCGGATGCAGGCGGTCCACGCCGCGTAGACACGTGCGTACTGCCGGGCACCAACGTTGTTCGACGTCATCGCGAGTGCCGCCTGGTTGATTGCCATGACCGGCACCAGCACGAGTTGCTCGATGCGCAAGCCGATGCCGTACGCCGCGACCGCTGCAGGGCCGAACGCGTTGATGTAGGCGTTGGCGAGAAAGAAGAACGCCCCGATCGAACTCAGGCTGGCCGCGAGCGGCGCGGCCTGCGCGAGCAGCCGGGCCAGCCGTGCCGGACGCGGCCTGAGTGCGTCGCAGAGAACCCTGTCAACGAGACCAGTCCGGCGCAGGTGAAACCAGAGGTAGAGCGCCCCGGTGCCCTGCACCAGGAGTGTCGCGAGCGCGATACCGGTGATGCCCATCGCGGGGACACCGAAACCGCCGTAGATGAACCAGGGGTTCAGCACCAGGTTGGCAAAGAAGCCCGCGATCAGCACGTTGCGAAAGACCGCGGTACGGCCCTGTGCGGTGAGCCCCGCGTTGATTGCGAACGGCAGCAACAGGCAGGGGGCGCCGAGGTAGAGCGTGCGTGTGTAGTCGACCGCAGCGTCGAGGTAGGCGCCGTCTGCACCGAGAAACCGCAACACCGGCTCGACTGCGACCAGGCCGAGCACGACGATGACGACACTGAACAGCAATGCCACCACCACGAGCTGGTAACACCACGCCCGTGCGGCCGCCCGGTCGTCGGCGCCGAGCGCGTTGCCGATCAACGCGCCCCCGCCCGCACCGACCGCAGCGCCGAGCACGATGAAGACGAAATACAGCGGGAACGACAGCGAGAGCCCCGCCAGGGCCTCGGTGGAAAGCTGCCCCGCGTACCAACTGTCGACGACGTTGAACAACACGTTGAAGAGGTTACCCACCGCCGCCGGCGCCGCCACCCGCCAGATCAGCGACGAGATCGGGTCCCGGGTGAGGTTCGGCGCGTCAGTCATGGCGTGTCTTGGTGCGGCTGACGCCGAACAGACTCAACAGGGTGACATCGCGCGGCCCCGGCACGACCGTGAAGGCCTCCCCGGCCTCGATCGTACCGGGTGTGACCACCGCGAGGTAGGTGCCACAGCGCCCACTCTCGGCCATGTGACGCGCGGCGCGGGGGTGGCGCAGTGCCGCGTTCAGTTTGGCGCACGGAATGCGGGGCAGGCTCACGCGCAACACGCAGTCGGGAAACTGCCAGGTGTCGCCGACGTACATGTCGGCCTCGAGTACCCCCGCAATGCTGAGATTCTCGCCGAGCCCGCCCGACCTCAGCGGTTCGACCTCACCGCGATCGCCAAGCAGGGCTTGCCAGAACGGCGCGTGCTCCACCGGGTAGGCATGAACGGCCTTCTCCAGGCCCCCGTGCACACTCAAGTCGGCCTGTTCATCGCCCTCGAGGCCGAGGCGCCGCACCGCACAACGGCCGGCAACCGGCTGCTTGGCGATGCTGGAGAGCACCTGTCGGCCACCCACCGGGAGCGGCCGAGCCGCGCCGCAGTGCACGCCCAACACGCACGGCGAGGCGGCGCTAGCGGTGGTCACAAGCCAAGGGTGTCCCAGAGTTCATCGACGCGGCTTCGCACGGCCTCCGACATGCGGATCGGCTCACCCCACTCGCGGGTGGTCTCACCGGGCAACTTGTTCGTGGCATCAATGCCCATCTTCGAGCCGAGGCCCGACACCGGCGAGGCGAAGTCGAGGTAGTCGATCGGGGTGTTGTCGATCAGCGTCACATCGCGGCTCGGGTCGACGCGGGTGGTCATCGCCCAGATCACGTCTTTCCAGTCCCGCGCGTCGACATCGTCGTCGACCACGACGACGAACTTCGTGTACATGAACTGACGCAGGAACGACCAGACGCCCATCATCACGCGCTTGGCGTGGCCGGGGTAGGCCTTCTTCATGCTCACCACCGCCAGGCGGTAGCTGCAGCCCTCGGGTGGCAGGTAGAAGTCGACGATCTCCGGAAACTGCTTCTGCAGGATCGGCACGAAGACTTCGTTCAGGGCCACACCGAGGATGGCGGGTTCGTCGGGCGGCCGACCGGTGTAGGTCGAGTGGTAGATCGGCTTGTCCCGCTGCGTGATGCGGCTGATGGTGAACACCGGGAAGCGGTCGACCTCGTTGTAGTAGCCGGTGTGGTCACCAAAAGGGCCCTCGTCTGCGTCGTCGTCGGGCATCAGGTGGCCCTCGAGCACAATCTCCGCGCTGGCGGGGACCTCGAGATCGGAGTCGATGCATTTGACAAGCTTGGTTCGCTCGCCCCGCAACAGGCCGGCAAAGGCGTGCTCAGCCAGGCTGTCGGGCACCGGCGTGACCGCGCCCAGGATGGTCGCCGGGTCCGCGCCGAGCACGACGGCAATCGGAAAGGGCTTGCCGGGGTGCTGCCGCTGCCAGTCGGCAAAATCGAGCGCCCCGCCGCGGTGCGCCAGCCAGCGCATGATCACCCGGTTGGGCCCGATGACCTGTTGGCGGTAGATGCCCATGTTCTGCCGGGACTTCGTCGGGCCCCGCGTGACCACCAGGCCCCAGGTAATCAAGGGGCCGGCGTCACCGGGCCAACAGGTCTGGATCGGGTAGCGGCCCAGGTCCACCTCGGCGCCGACGAACTGCTCGGCCTGGCAGGGCGCGCTGCGCACGCGCTTCGGTGCCATGTCGAGCACCTTCTTGAAGATCGGCAGCGTCTGCCAGGCGTCCTTGAGGCCCTTGGGGGGGTCGGGCTCCTTGAGGAACGCGAGCAACTTGCCGACTTCGCGCAGGGCGTCAACCGAGTCTTCGCCCATGCCGTAGGCGACCCGCTCGGGTGTGCCGAACAGGTTGCCCAGCACCGGCATGTCGTACCCGGCGGGGTTCTCGAACAGCAACGCCGGTCCGCCGGCGCGCAACACCCGGTCGCAGATCTCGGTCATCTCGAGCGCTGGGCTGACGGCCACGCGGGTTCGCTTGAGCTCACCCATCGACTCGAGTCGGGTCACGAAATCCCGCAAGTCACTGTACTGCACAGCTCACCTCTGTGGATCCGGGTGCGTGGAGGCTGGCCCTCGTTGGCCAGCCGGGGCCTCACCGCCGCAGCGTGCCGATCAGGCAGCGAGGCCGTTGTGGCGCAGCAGGGCATCGACCGTGGGTTCGCGGCCGCGGAACGCAACGAAGGACTCCATGGCCGGCCGTGAACCGCCGCGTTCGAGCACTTCCTGGCGAAACGCCGCCCCGGCGACATCGCTGAAGACGCCCTCCTCCTCGAACCGCGAGAAGGCGTCCGCCGACAGCACTTCAGCCCACTTGTAGCTGAAATAGCCCGCCGCATAGCCGCCGGCGAAAAGGTGCGAAAACCCACACTGAAAGCGGTTCTCGGCCGGTGGCCTCAACAACGACACCTCGGCGCGCACCGCGTCGAGCGTGCCTTGCACGTCGACCGCATCCTCGCCGTCGTGGCTGTGAATCAGCATGTCGAACAGGCCGAATTCGACCTGCCGAAGCATCTGCATCCCCGCGCCGAAGTTCTTGGCAGCCTGCGCACGGGCCAGCAGTTCCTCGGGAATGGCGTCGCCGGTCTCGTGGTGTGCCGCGATCACGTCGAGCGACTCCCGCTGCCAACACCAGTTCTCGAGGAACTGACTCGGCAACTCGACTGCGTCCCACTCGACACCGTTGATCCCCGCAATCGCCGCGTTGTCGATGCGGGTGAGCATGTGGTGCAAGCCGTGACCGAACTCGTGAAACAGCGTGGTGACCTCCTGGTGGTCAAACAGCGCAGGTGCGTCGCCGATCGGTGGCGTGAGGTTGCACACCATGAAGGTGGCCGGCAACTGGACATCGTCGCCCACCCGGTTTCGGTCGACACAGCCCGCCATCCACGCCCCGCCCCGCTTCGATGGCCGGCTGTAGAGGTCGAAATAGAAGTTGCCGATCTCATCGCCGTCACGCGAGATGCGGTAGAGCTGCACGTCGTCGTGGTAGCTGTCTGCACCCGCCACGGGCTCGATCGACACGCCGAACAGGCGCTTGGCCACAGCGAACAGTCCGTTCACGGCCCGGTCGGCCGGGAAGTAGGGTTTGAGCTCTTCGCTGGAGATCGCGTGTCGCTTGAGGCGGAGCTTCTCGGCGTAGAAACCTGTGTCCCAGGGTTGCAATTCACCGTCGAGGCCATCCTCGGCCGCAAAATCGCGCAGCGCCTGGAGCTCCTCTTCGGCGACCACCCTGCTCCGCCCGGCGAGGTCGCGCAGGAAATCGGTGACCTCGGTGGCGCTGCCGGCCATCTTGGTCACGAGCGACAAGGCCGCGTAACTCTCGAAACCCAGGAGCGACGCTTTCTCCTGGCGCAGGGCCAGCAGTTCGTCGATGACCGGTCCGTTGTCCCACTGACCGGCGTGCGGACCCTGGTCGGAGGCCCGCGTGTTGTAGGCGTTGTACACCGCTTCACGCAGCGCGCGGTCCTCGGCGTAGGTCATCACCGCGATGTAGCTCGGCATCTGCAGGTTGACCACATAGGCACCTGCCCCCGCCTGCTCGGCCATCTGTGCGAGCAGCTGCTTGCTGTGCTCGGGCAGACCGCGAAGACGCGCGTCGTCGTCCAGGGTGATCGACCAGGCGTTGGTCGCGTCCAGGAGCTGGTCCTGGTATCGGCTGCCAAGTTCGCTCAAACGCAAACTGATCTCACGGTATCGCTCACGCGCCTCGCCTTCGAGGTCGACACCGGACAGCCGAAAATCGCGCAGCGCCTTGTCAACCACCACGCGTTGTGTGGCATCGAGTCGGTCGTACTCCGGCCCGGCCGCGATCGCAGCATACTGGTCGTACAGCGCCCGGTTCTGGCCGAGGTCGGTGTAGAAGGCCTGCAGTGTTTGCAGGCCGGCGTTGTAGGCATCACGCAGCGCGTCGGTGCTCATGACCGCGTTGAGGTGCGACACCGGTGACCAGTAGCGGTCGATGGCATCGCAGCTGTCGGTCAGCGGCTCGACGAAGTTCTGCCAGCTTGGATCGGCCACGACCGAGAGCGCGTCGATGTCGGTCTGGGCCGTGTCGAGCACGGCTTGCAGCGCCTCGGCGATGCTCGCGGGGTCATAGGCGGAGAAATCCGGTAGACGGCGGTGCGTTTGGACCATGGGTTCAGACATCCAGGTTGGCGACGGTGAGCGCGTTGCTTTCAATGAAATCGCGGCGGGGCTCCACCTGGTCGCCCATCAGCGTGGTGAACACCTCGTCGGCCGCGACCGCGTCCTCGATGCGCACCTGCAACATCACGCGGCGCGATTCGTCCAGGGTGGTTTCGAACAGCTGTTCCGGGTTCATCTCACCAAGACCCTTGTAGCGCTGGATGTGCAAACCGCGTTTGGTCTCGCGCATCAGCCACTGCACGGCGCCGCGAAATTCGGAGACCGGCTGTGCCTTCTCGCCCCGTCGAATCTCGGCGTCCTTTCCGACCAGCCCGCTCAGGGTATCCGACATGTCGGCAATCAGGCCGTACTCCGGCGATTCGAAAAAGTCCCGGTCAAGCTTCAGTTCAACCGAGTTGCCGTGCACCGCGCGGGAAAACAGCACCTCGAAACCGGTCTCACCTGTGACCGGCTCGACCTGCCAGGCCGACTCATCGGGCTCGTCGCGATTCATCCGGGCTTGCATTGTTTTGCACCAGACTTGTATTTTTTCAGCGTCGCTGCGTGTCGTGTCGTCGACCCTCGGCACGTCCACCAGCGCGTCAAGCAAGCCGGCGTCGTAACGCCGAGCCAGCCGTCCGATCATCTTCTCGACCCGCTGAAAGCCATGGCACAGCTGGGCGAGCGCGTCGCCGGTGATGCTTTCGGCACCCGCGCCCGGCACCAGGCTCGCCTCCTGCAGTGCCAGTTCGGTGAGGTAGCTGTTCAAGGCGTCGTCGTCCTTCACGTAGCGCTCGTTCTTGCCCCGCCGCACCTTGTACAACGGGGGTTGCGCGATGAAGACATGGCCGCGCTCGATCAGTTCCGGCATCTGGCGGTAGAAGAAGGTCAGCAACAACGTGCGGATGTGTGAGCCGTCGACGTCCGCGTCGGTCATGATCACGATGCGGTGGTAACGCAGTTTGTCCGGGTCGAACTCGTCCTTGCCGATGCCGCAACCGAGTGCCGTGATCAGCGTGCCGATCTCGGCTGACCCCAGCATCTTGTCGAACCGCGCTTTCTCGACGTTGAGGATCTTGCCTTTGAGCGGCAGGACGGCCTGGGTGCGGCGGTCGCGCCCCTGCTTTGCCGAGCCCCCTGCCGAGTCGCCCTCCACCAGGAAGAGCTCGGCCTTGGCCGGGTCGCGCTCGGAGCAGTCGGCCAGTTTCCCGGGCAGGCCGGCGATGTCCAACGCGCCCTTGCGCCGGGTCATTTCGCGCGCCTTGCGGGCGGCCTCCCGCGCCCGCGCCGCGTCGATGATCTTCGCGCAGATCACCTTCGCCTCGTTCGGGTGCTCGTCCAGGAAGGTGGCCAACTCGCTGTTCGTGATCGATTCGACCACACCTTTCACCTCGGACGACACCAGTTTGTCCTTCGTCTGCGAGGAGAACTTCGGGTCCGGCACCTTGACCGAAACCACGGCGGTCAGACCCTCGCGCGCGTCGTCGCCCGAGGTCTGCACTTTTTCCTTCTTGCCCAGACCCGCCTTGTCCATGTAGGCGTTCAGGGTGCGCGTCAACGCCGCGCGGAAGCCCGCCAGATGCGTGCCGCCATCCCGCTGCGGGATGTTGTTGGTGAAGCAGAAAATGCTTTCCTGGTACGAGTCGTTCCACTGCAGCGCGACTTCGGTGATCACCTCGTCCTTTTCGAGGTTGAAGTAGATCGGCTCCGGGTGCAGTGGCGTCTTGTTGCGGTTGAGGTGTTCGACGAAAGCAGAGATGCCACCGTGGTACTCGAACACGTCCGCCTTGTCGCTGCGCTTGTCGGTCACGCTGATGCGCACACCGCTGTTGAGGAACGAGAGTTCACGCAGGCGCTTCGCCAACACGTCGTAGTGGAAATCGGTGTTGCTGAAAATCTCAGAACTCGGCAGAAAGCGGATCTCGGTGCCGCTGCGGTCGGTTTCGCCGACCACCTTCAACGGGTAGTCCGGCACGCTGTCGGTGTACTCCTGCTTGTGCACCTCGCCGTCGCGCCAGATGGTCATGGTGAGTTTGCTGGACAGCGCGTTGACGACCGACACACCCACACCGTGCAGGCCACCGGATACCTTGTACGAACTGCTGTCGAACTTCCCGCCGGCGTGCAGCACGGTCATGATGACCTCGGCCGCAGACCGGCCCTCCTCCGGGTGGATGTCGGTGGGTATGCCGCGCCCGTCGTCGCTGACCGACACCGAGTTGTCGGCGTGGATGGTCACGGTGACCTCCGAGCAGTGTCCCGCAAGGGCCTCGTCGATCGCGTTGTCCACGACCTCGAAGACCATGTGGTGCAGGCCCGAGCCGTCGTCGGTGTCGCCGATGTACATGCCAGGGCGCTTGCGCACGGCATCCAGCCCTTTCAAGACCTTGATATTGCTGGAATCGTAGCTGTTCGGGTCAGTGGGCTCTGTGGGGTCGCTCATGGCAGATCCAGGGGTTCACGAAACCCCTCATTATACCACCAATTTGACCTCACCTTGTTTCACGTGGAACACCCTAGCCGCCTGATCTGACAGCACTTTTTGCGGCTCTACACCCGTGACAAAAAGCTGGTGTCCGAGACCGAGCAAGCGCTCGAGCACCGCCTGACACCGCGCCGCGTCCAGTTCCGACGCGAGGTCGTCGCAGAGCAGGATCATGCGTCGCCCCCCCTGCTGGTGAAAGTCGTCCGCCTGCGCCAGCGTCAACGCGTAGAGCACGGCTTTTTGCTGCCCGCGGGACAACACCTCGCGTGCCGGCTTGCCATCGACGGTCAGCACCATGTCGCCGCGGTGGGGTCCCACTGACGTCACACGGTAGCGCAAGCAATCCGCGCGGTGCCGCTGCAGCGCAGCCGCGAGGCCATCGTCACCCCGCCACCCCTGCGCATGCTGGCACGCGACTGCGAGGGTGTCCGCGAACGCGCTCGTGTAGGTGGGCAGCAACGCAGCAATGCGGTCGATGTAGGCCTGTCGACACGCCGCAATGGCGTCGCCGTACTGCGCGAGCTGCTCGTCGATGGCGTCGAGCAACGCCGCTTCCGGTTGGCCCTTGAGCACCGCGTTGCGCTGCTCCAGCGCGCGCGCATACCGTCGCCAGGGAAACCGCTCGCGCTGTTCCACGTGGAACACGCCCCAATCCACAAAGCGCCGACGCAACACCGGGCCGCCTGACACCAGCGCGTGGCTGTCTGGCGCCACGGCGCGCAGCGGCATGTGCGCGGCCAGGTCCGACACGCGGTTCACATCGTGTCCATCGACACGCACCCGGGTTGTGCCGTTCCGGTGCTTTTCGATTCCGAGACGGTGGGTGTGGCCGGCGTCGCTGTTCAACGCAGCAGACACCCGCAACAGTCCCTGGTCACGGCGTATCAGGTGACGCAGCTGGGTGGAGCGAAACGATTGCCCGGATGCCAGCACGTGCAGCGCTTCGAGCACCGAAGTCTTGCCGGCGCCGTTCTCACCGTGGAGGTAGTTCAGCGCTCGGTCACACGGCAGTTGCGTGTCCGCTATGACGCGGAAATTCTGAATGTGCAACGACGTCAGCTGCATGACGAGACCCCGAACACGCCGCGCACCGGGGTCCTCAAAGCCGCATGGGCATCACAACGTAGCGGTGGTCGTCGTCGTCGGCAGCGGTGACGAGCGCACTGCTGTTGCCGTCGTTGAGTTTGATCAACACCGTCTCGCAGTCGATGGCCTGCAGCACATCGAGTACGTAGCCCACGTTGAATCCGATTTCGATCGGGTCGCCACCGTACCCGATGGCGATTTCGTCTTCGGCTTCTTCCTGCTCGGGATTGTGTGTCTGCACGGTAAGCACATCCTTGCCGAATTGCAGCCGAACGCCTTTGTATTTCTCGTTGGCGAGAATGGCGACACGGGCCAGGGCTTGACGCAGCGTTTCGCGGTCAATCGTGGCGATGTGCGGGTTGTCTGCCGGCATCACACGCTGGTAATCGGGAAACCGACCGTCGATGAGTTTCGACGTGTACTGCAGGTCCCCCAACGTGAATTGCACGTGGTTCGCTGTCATCGCGACGTGCACATCCGCGTCGTTGTCGGCGAGCAAACGCAGCAACTCCTGAACGCCTTTGCGCGGGACGATGGCCTGGTGCTGGCTGTCGAGATCGATGACCACGGGGTATTCGCTGAGCGACAGTCGGTGGCCGTCGGTGGTCACCGCGCGCAGGTTGCCTGGGGACAACTCCAGAAGAAGCCCGTTGAGGTAGTAACGCACATCCTGCAATGCCATCGAGAAGGCGGTTTTTTGCAACGCGCTGCGCAGCGCCCGTTGGGGCAGACTGAATTCCACCGGGTCTTGCAGGGCGTCGGTGCGGGGAAACTCGTTCGCTGCGAGTGTGGACAAGTTGAAGCGACTGCGGCCGGCCTTCAACGTGGCTTTGTTGCCGCTGACGGACAAGGCCACCTCGGCGCCATCGGGCAAGGTCTTGCAGATGTCCAGCAGCTTGCGCGCGGGCAGGGTGGTCTGGCTGTCGTCGCCCATGACACCGTGCACGGAATCGCGGAGCTCGATTTCGAGATCGGTTGCGGTCAGCGATAAGGTGCCATCGGTGAGGGACACCAACACGTGAGACAACACGGGCATGGTCTGGCGTTTCTCTACGGCGCCGATCACACGTTGAAGCGGGGCGAGAAGGTCTTCACGGGAGAGGGACAGTTTCATTAAATATACCTGTATATATTTAAGAAAATAGTAATAATAATAAGCACGGTGGATATGTTGAAAAGACGAATATGTCTTTCAATTTCAGTACTTTGTGCTTGTCGGAGTTGTGGGAAACCAGGGGTGGATTCGACTTGGCAAACTGTTGACAAAACCGGCTCGACATCGCTCAACAGGCTGTGCCCAGCCGTGTGTCGGGGTTGTCCACAGAGTTGATCACAGGGCATGGGCTCAACTCTCGATGGCGCGGCGCAGGGTGAGGTAGTCGTCGTTCAGCCGCGAATCCGTTTCGCGCAGGCGGGCGATCGTCTTGCACGCGTGCATCACCGTGGTGTGGTCCCGACCACCGAAGGCGTCGCCGATCTCCGGCAGACTGTGGGTGGTCATTTCCTTGCTCAGTGCCATCGCGAGCTGCCGCGGACGCGCGATCGAGCGGGTCCGGCGTTTCGACAGCAGGTCCTTCATCGGTATCTTGTAGTACTCGGCGACCGTTTTCTGGATGTTGGTCAGCGTGATGAGCTTGTCCTGCACCGAAATCAGGTCCCGCAGCGCCTCCCGGGCAAAATCGACGGTGATCGCCTGGCCAGTGAACTGGCAGGTGGCAATCACGCGGCGCAACGCGCCCTCGAGCTCGCGCACGTTCGAGCGCACCCGCTTGGCGATGAAAAACGCCACGTCCGAGGGCAGTTCGACACCGGACTGCTCGGCCTTGCTGTGCAGGATGGCCACCCGGGTTTCGAGCTCCGGCGGGTCGATCGACACCGTCAGGCCCCAGCCGAAGCGCGAACGCAGCCGTTCTTCCAGCCCGTCGACTTCCTTGGGGTAGCGGTCGCAGGTGATGATGATCTGTTGGCGGCTTTCCATCATCGCGTTGAAGTTGTGGAAGAACTCCTCCTGCGAGCGTTCCTTGCCGGCAAAAAACTGGATGTCATCGATCAGCAGGGCGTCGAGCGAGCGGTAGAACTGCTTGAAATCGTCGATGGTGTTGCGCTGCAGCGCCTTGATCATCTCGCGTACGTAGCGTTCGGAGTGCACGTAAGCGATGCGTGCGTCAGGCTTGTATTCTTGCAGGGCATGACCGACAGCCTGCATCAGGTGGGTCTTGCCGAGTCCGACGCCGCCGTAGATGAACAACGGGTTGTAGCCACAGCCAGGGTTCTCGGCGATGCGCATGGCTGCCGCGCGGCCGAAGTGGTTCGACTTGCCCTCGACGAAGCCTTCGAAGGTGTAGTTCGGGTTCAGCTCGGAGCAGAACGGGGTCTTGCCCGGGGGCATGTGGCGGTTCGGGACGCGGTTGCGCTCGACCGCTGCGGCCGGCGCGACCGACCGGGCCGGCGCCGCGTCGACGGTCTCGAGGACCCGCTCGGTGCGGGCCGGTGTGCTCGCGTGGTGACCGATGGCGAGTGCCACGGTCGCCTGTTTGCCGGCGACGGTGCTGGCGACGTCGATGATGCGGTCGAGGTAGTGCTTCTCCACCCAGTCCAGGACGAAGCGGTTGGGTGCCAGCAACCGCAGACCCGACCCGACCACCTCGGCTTGCAGCGGTTTGATCCAGGTGTCGAGCTGCCGTGTCGTCAACTCGGATTCGAGCTGCGCGAGACAGGCGTGCCAAAGCGGTGCGGACAACAGGGTCTCCCGGTGGTGGTGCCAGCTGACGGGTGGGCGTGCTCTCGGGAGCCGTTCACAGGAACGGCCGGTCTCCGGCGCGGGGGGGCGGTCCGGCACCGCGCTGCGACGGCAGCTCGGGGCGGTGCCCACGGTGACGGCGACTGGCCACCTCACCGCGAGCGGCGGGTGGTCCTCACTCCCGAGCCGGGTGTCCAGGGGCACACGCGACGGTTTGTCAGGCGACGCAACGTTGTACTGGTGTTGTTGTGCGTTCGGGTGTGACCGCGGGGCCGGGCACGGGGTACGGGGGCGCTGAGGCGCGCGACCCGGTGCCACGCGTGCCACTTCGGCGTGCGGTCTGTCGCTAGTCTATCGTGGCAGGGGGCAGTTATCCACAGGCGTTTTTCGCGGGCACGAAGCGAATTTACTTTGACGGCAGGAGCGCGTCGGCATACTATGTCCGGCTTTGCTTTCGGCAGAGCCCAGTCCGAGGATCAGGCCATGAAACGTACTTTCCAGCCCAACACATTGCGACGCAAGCGCACCCATGGCTTCCGCGCCCGCATGGCCACCCGCGGCGGTCGCGCTGTCATCCGCGCACGCCGCGCCAAAGGCCGCAAGCGCCTCGCACCGTCCTGATCCGGGACCGTGAGCACTTCGGCCGCGATCGACGTCTGCTGAAGCCCGCCGAGTTTCAGCGCGTGTTGCGCGGCGGAGTGCGTGTCGGCGGGCACTATTTCCGCCTCGTGGGGCGGGTGAGCGACGACGCCAACGGCCGCCTCGGCCTCGCAATCGCCAAGCGGTCACTGAAACGCGCCGTCGACCGAAACGCCGCCAAGCGCACGCTGCGGGAGAGCTTCCGGCGTCAGCAGACCGCGGTAGTGGGGTACCTTGACGTGGTCGCAATGGCCAACCCCAGCGTGCGGGGCGCAACGCCGGCGGCACTGCGCAGCGAGCTCGAACGGCAGTGGAAACGGTTACGGCAAAAATGCGTCGCATCCTGATTCTGCCGATCCGCTTCTATCAGCTGTGCTTGAGTCCGTACTTTCCGGCCAGTTGCCGGTATCATCCGACGTGCTCGGCGTATGCCATCGAGGCGATCACGCGGCACGGCGCGCTCCGCGGCGGCTGGCTCGCGCTGCATCGCATCGTGCGCTGCAATCCGTGGAGCCTCGGGGGACACGACCCGGTGCCACCGCGCGAAGACGCACCTGATAACCCGTCACAGCCTTGATACCCCTGTATGGATAACCAACGCCTGTTTCTCTATGCCGGACTCGGCCTGATGCTGATGCTGATCTGGCAAACCTGGCAGCTCGACTACCACTACGTGCCGCCGGTCGCCGACACCGTCGATGCCACGCAATCCGCCGGTGCAACCGGTGACGCTGCCGTGAACGACGACGGCGCGCTGCCGAGCAACGTGGTGCCGAGCGCCGGCGCGGCACCGACGGTGAACACCGCGACGGAGGCACCCGAGGGTCAATGGGTGCGTGTCCGCACGGACCTGCTCAACATCGAATTCGACTCCCGCGGTGCCAACCCGGTGCTGCTCGAGCTGCTTGATTACCCCGAGGCACTCGAAACACCCACGCGCCTGGTGCGGGTGTTCGAGCCGGGCCCCGCTCGCGTGGTCCAGGTGCAAAGTGGCCTGCAGGCCCGGACAGGGCAGGGCACAGCGCCGACCCACCAGGACATCTACCGCAGCACGGCAACCGAGTTCGAGCTCGGCACGTCCGACACCCTCGAAGTGCCGTTCACCTGGTCCGAGGACGGCGTGGACGTCACCAAAACCTGGGTCTTCACGCGCGACAAGTACGGTTTCGAGGTGGTCTACGATGTCGTCAACAACAGCGATGCACCCTGGCAGGGATGGCACTACGGCCAGCTGATGCGCTCGGCGGTGGGCGACGACGCGAGCGACGGGTTCATTCGCTCTTACACGGGTGGCGTGCTCAGCACACCGGCGGAGGTCTACGAGAAGATCGACCTCGAGGACATCGCCGAGAAAGACGTGCGGGTCGAAGCCGACAGCGGCTGGGTGGCCATGATTCAGCACTATTTCGGCGCCGCGCTGATCCCGGAGCAGGGCGGCCAGACCACCTTCTACAGCAACTATGTGCGCAACACCGACCGCTACATCCTCGGCGCGGCATCGGGCGTGACCTCCCTGCAACCGGGCGAATCAGCGCAGTTTCGCGCGACCGTGTACGCTGGGCCAAAAATACAAGACCGGCTCGAATCCTACGCCGAGAACCTCCGCTTGACTGTCGACTTCGGCTACCTGACCGTGCTCGCGCAGCCGCTTTTCTGGTTGCTCAACAAGATCCACGGCTTTGTCGGCAACTGGGGTTGGTCGATCGTCCTGCTGACGGTGTTGATCAAGGCCTTCTTCTACAAGCTCTCGGAGATGGGCTACAAGTCGATGGCGCGCATGAAGGCGCTGCAACCCAAGATGGTCGAGCTCAAGGAACGCTACGGCGACAACCGCGAGAAAATGGGCCAGGCCACCATGGAGCTCTACAAGAAGGAGAAGGTCAACCCGCTCGGCAGCTGTTTTCCGATGCTGATACAGATCCCGGTCTTCATCGCGCTCTACTGGATGCTGATCGAGTCGGTCGAGCTTCGCCAGGCGCCTTGGTTGCTCTGGATCGAGGACCTTGCGGCCAAGGACCCGTACTTCGTGCTGCCGGTGTTGATGGGCATTTCGATGTTCGTCCAGCAGAAGCTCAACCCGGCGCCAGTCGACCCGATCCAGCAGAAGGTCTTCATGATCATGCCGTGGATGTTCATGGTGTTCTTCATGTTCTTTCCGGCGGGCCTGGTGCTGTACTGGATCGTCAACAACGTGTTGTCGATTGCGCAGCAGTGGTACATCACCCGCGTGGTGATCGGCGAGACCTCGACCAAACCGGCGTAGGCGTGACGGCCCCGTCCGACACCATCGTCGCGGTGGCCACACCGGCCGGGCGGGGCGGTATCGGCGTGGTGCGGCTCAGCGGGCCCGCGGCGCACCGCATCGCCGCCACGCTCTGTGACGGCGAATTGGACCCGCGGCGGGCGCACCACCGCCGGTTTCTCGACGACAGCGGCGGGGTGATCGACGACGGCATCGTGCTGTTCTTCGCCGCCCCTGCCTCATACACCGGCGAGGACGTGGTCGAGTTGCAGGGGCACGGCAACCCGGTGCTGCTCGACGCGGTGGCGTCGCGGTGCTGTGCTCTCGGCGCACGGCCGGCGCGCCCCGGGGAATTCACTGAACGGGCGTTTCTCAACGACCGACTCGACCTCGCCCAGGCCGAAGCCGTGGCCGACCTTATCAACGCCAGCACCCTTGGCGCGGCACGGGCCGCCACCCGCTCGTTGCAGGGTGCGTTCTCCGAGTCGGTGGCCGAGCTCTCGGATGCCCTGACGGCGCTGCGCGTGCACGTCGAATCGGCGCTCGACTTCCCGGACGAGGACATCGATTTCCTCGCCGAGGCGCCGGTGCGCAACGAGCTGGCCGCGGTGCGCGACCGGCTGCAACAGTTGCACGCGCGCGCCGAGGCCGGCATGCGCTTGCAGGACGGGGCGGTCGTGGTGCTCGCCGGTCAGCCCAATGCGGGCAAGTCCAGCCTGGTCAACCGCCTGGCGGAGCGCGATGTCGCGATCGTCACTGACGTGCCCGGGACCACGCGCGACGTGCTCAAGGTCATGCTCGACCTCGACGGTGTGCCGGTCGAACTCGTCGACACCGCCGGGATGCGCGACGCGCGTGACGCGGTCGAACGTGAAGGGGTGCGCCGCGCACGCGCGCAGCTCGACGAAGCCGATGCGGTGGTGCTGGTGTTCGACCTCACGCTCGGGGTCGGCGAGGCGGACCGCGCGCTCGCGGACGCCTGTGGCGACACCCCGATCTGCTGGGTCGGGAACAAGGCCGACCTGTCCGGTGCGGCCCCCGAACCGCCGGACCGCGCGCCGCTGATCCGGGTCTCGGCGCGCACCGGCGAGGGCCTCGACGCACTGCGGGCGGCGCTCGTTCGCCGGGTGGTGCCCGAGCGGGACGCCGCCGGCGGCACGGTCAGCGCGCGCCGTCGACACCTGGCGGCGCTGGACGCCGTGTCCGTGGCCCTGCAGCGTGCGGCGGAGACGCTCGCCAGCGGCACCGGTGGCGAGCTTGTGGCGGAGGACCTGCGAGCGGCGCATGCGTCGCTCGAGTCGATCACCGGCCGGTTCACCGCCGACGACCTGTTGGGTGAAATATTTTCGTCATTCTGCATTGGCAAGTGACCAAAGCTTCAGGAATGTGAAGCAAAAGCCCGTCGGCGCGACAGACTGGCCCCGAGCTTGCACACGGATGGGAGACAGATCGCCCTCGGCAGATCCACCACCCGCCTTGAAGCCAGTTTCGGAACGGTCCTATGAATAAGATGTTGCCAACGCCCACGCGAATCAAACACGAACGTGAGATCACGGTTTTGTTGACGACGCTGAGCGAACACACAACGGCGTGCGAGAAGCGCATCGTTGAGCTCGAAAAGCGCCTGAAAACGGAATCCGAGGCCGCCACGCAACACAAGCGGGCCGCACGCAAGGCAGAACAACAAGTTGCGACGCTGCGCCAGCGGCTCGAGGACGGCAAAGGTGAAGCGGCTGCCCTCGCAACCGACCTCAAGTTGGCCCGAGCGGCGCAGAAGACCGCCGAGAAAGACTCGGCCGCTGCACTTGCGGCTCGAACCGCCGTCGAGGGCAAGCTCGCCACGGCTCAGGCGGAGCGCGATGCACTCACGGTCGAGATCGCCAACGCCGAAAAGGCGGCCGACGCGTTTCGCGCTGACATTGCGTCACGCGACGCTGCGTTGGCGGATGCGCGTTCGGAAATTGACGCTTTCGAAGCCATGGTGGCGGAATTCCGCGACACCGATCAGGCGCTGCGCGAGCGGATTGCCTTGCTCGAGGGGCAACTGTCCGACGAGCGCACCAAGGCGGGCAAGGACCTGTTGCTCCGGATCATGGAACTCGAGACGATGCTCGAGGCCGAGCGCAACAAGGTCGGCGACCTGCAGGAGCTGCCGAGTGTGGTCAAACTCGAGACCCGTTCGGTGGCGGCCAACGCAAACGCGATCAAGACCAGTCGACGTGTGAGCGGCGGCAAGCGCTGAACGCCCGCAGGTTCAACGCCGGCGCAGGCTGACCCCGGCGCTCGTCAGAGCTCGCTCAGGTCGACCGTCTGCGCCTCGCGCGCCACCTCGGCCGGCCAGCCGTGCACCTCGTTGAGATGGTCGACCAGGCCCTGTTTGGCCCGGTCGTTGCCGTGCACGACGTACACCGGCGGCGTCGTGCGAAACCCCCGCAACCACCGCATCAGATCGGCCTGGTCACCGTGCGCAGACAACCCACCCACCGTGTGTACGGTCGCGCGGTTGTCGATCCACCGTCCGTGGATCTTCACCTGATCTTCGCCGTTGACCAGTCGCCCGCCGAGCGTGCCGGGCGACTGATACCCACAGATGACCACGTGCGTGCGCGGGTTGGCGAGGTTGTTCTTGAGGTGGTGCAGAATGCGACCACCGGTACACATGCCGGAGCCTGCGATCACAATAGCTCCGCGCTTGTATTCAGCGATGGCCTTGCTGTCCTCGACCGACCGACTGAAGTGCAGATTCTGCAAGCGTGGCATGTCGTGTATGCCCTTGCGCAGGCGTGTGGATTCGTCGTCGTAGAGCTGCGGGTAGTCCCAGTAGACCTTGCTGGCCTCGATCGCCATAGGCGAATCCAGAAAGACATTCCAGTTTGACAGGCCCCAGGCGTCGTAGTGGGTACCGAGGTGGTAGAGCAACTCCTGGCTGCGGCCGATCGCGAATGCCGGGATCAGGATGTTGCCGCCGTCGCGGTGGGCGGCGTCGACAATCTCACCGAGCTCCCGGATGGTGTCCTCGCGGTCGCGGTGGTGACGGTTGCCGTAGGTGCTTTCCATGATGATCGCGTCGGCTTCTGCAACGGGTGTGGGGTCGTTGATGATCGGTGTGTCGTGCTGGCCGATGTCGCCGCTGAACACCAGGGTGCGCGATACCCCGTTCTCGCTAAGCTGCAATTCGACAATGGCCGAACCGAGGATGTGGCCAGCGTCCAGCAAGCGTGCCGATATACCCGGCAGTACCTCGAAACGCGCGCCGTAGCGGTGGCCGACGACCCGGCCCAGCAGCGTCTCGACGTCAGCAGGTCGGTAGAGCGGCTCGCGCAGGGCCTCACCGTCCTTGCGCCGTTTGCGGTTGTACCAGTCAGCGTCGTACTCCTGCAGCCTGGCCGAGTCTTTCAAAAGAATATCGATTAGGTCCGCGCTGGCGTTCTGCGTGTGGATTCGGCCGCGGAAGCCGCGCTTGTATAAAAGGGGTAGCCGGCCCGAGTGATCGATGTGCCCGTGCGACAGCACCACGGCATCCACTTCGGCCGCGTCGAACGGAAAGGCGTCGCGGTTGAGCGCGTCAGCCTTGTGCGAACCCTGAATCAATCCGCAATCGAGCAGCACCGTGTGACCGTTGCACCGCAGGATATGGCAGGAGCCCGTGACGGATTCCGTGGCGCCGTAGAAGGTCATGTCCATGGTTGAGGGTGTTCCGAATATCGCGTGGTAGGGCTTGAAAAACGCCGGTGCGTCCCGAGATTGGGGAGTGCAGGCGGCGGGTCTCCGAGTAGAGCGCCGGTTGCACTATCGCTTAATCAACGAGGATACACGACATGACAACCATAGACTTTTCGCCGCTCTACCGCACCACCGTGGGCTTCGACCGCATGGTCAATCTGCTCAACGCTGCGGTGGGCTCCGAGCCGTCGAGCTACCCGCCGTATAACATCGAAGCGACGGGCGAGAACACCTACAGCATCAGCATCGCGGTCTCCGGTTTCGGCGAAGACGAAATCGACCTCGAGGTCGAACGCGGGGTGCTGGCGGTGCGTGCGCGCAAAGCCGAAGACACCACAGAACGGCGCTATCTGCACCGCGGCATCGCGACCCGCAGTTTCGAGCGCAAGTTCAACCTCGCCGACCACATCGAGGTGACCGGTGCCCGGCTGGTCAACGGTTTGTTGACCATCGAACTGGTGAAGGAGCTGCCCGAGGCGATGAAGCCGCGCAAGATCGCCATTGGCGGTGACGCGACCCGCTCGATCGAGCACGAAGCTGCCTGAGCCATTTACCTGGCGATAAAACACAAGCCCGTCTCCTGACGGGCTTGTGCCGTCAGGAGACCCGCAGCGTCTCGCTCAACGCGGTCAGCATCGCGTGGCAGCGTTCCAGCTGGTCGAGCTCGAGGTATTCGTCAGCCTTGTGCGCCTGGGCGATATCGCCCGGGCCACACACCACGACCGACATGCCAAGCTGCTGAAAGAGCCCCGCCTCGGTGCTGAAGGGCACCGTGTGCGCCTCGTGCTGGCCGGTGAGCTCGGCGACGATGGCGTGGGCCTCGTTGTTGCCCAACGGCTCGAGCCCGACCACCTCGCCGATGGTTTCGACCTCGATCGCCGCGTCGGCGTGCACCGCGCGCATGGCCGGCAACAGCTCACCCTGCACGCAGCGATCGAGCTCGCGCCTGACGAAGTCGGCGTCGGTGTCCTGCACCGGGCGCATCTCCCAGTCGACTTCCGCCGTGCTCGGTATCACGTTGTGGGCCACGCCGCCGCGCACCGCGCCGACATTGATCGTGGTCCACGGCGGGTCGAAGGGCGAGGACACCGGCGCCCGCCGTTTGAGTTCGTCTGCGAGCGCGAGCAGTCGGGAGACGTAGCGCACCGCGTATTCGACGGCATTGACCCCGTGCGCTGGCGCCGAACCGTGGCCGGCCAGGCCGCTGAAACGCGCGCTGTACTCGCAACACCCCTTGTGGCCGTTGACGATGCCCATGCTGGTCGGCTCGCCGATGATGGCCACGCCTGGCCGGGTTGTCCGTTGCGCAAGGGTCTCGACCAGCGCGCGACCGCCGAGGCAGCCGACCTCTTCGTCGTAGGTGAACGCGAAGTGCACCGGCCGCGCGGTGGCCGCGTCGGCGAACAGCGGGGCGAGGTCCAGACACGCGGCGATGAACCCTTTCATGTCACAGCTGCCGCGGCCGTGCAGCCGGTTGCCGATCGCCGTCAGTGTGAACGGGTCGGTGGCCCAGTCCTGGTCGGCAACCGGCACGACATCGAGGTGCCCGGACAGCACAACGCCACCGTCGGTGTCCGGGCCGAGCGTGGCGTACACGTTGGCCTTGTCGCCGGCGCGGTTCGGCAGGAGCTCGACGCGCGCGCCGACGTCGGCCAGGCGCGCCGCCACGCACTCGGCGATGTCGAGGTTGCTGCGCGACGAGACGCTCTGGAACGCGACCAGCTCACGCAACCAGGCCACAGTGGTGTCGATCATGCTGTCGGGTGCACGCGGGCGGGCGGAGTCCGCAGTGTGGACTGCAGCGCTCCCGCTGCCAACGTTCGGTCAACGCGGTCGACGACCCGCGGCGTGCAGGGGTCACGCTTTGGCGAGGCGGTCTTGGTGACGACCGCTGTGCGACGCTAAACTACTCGGCTGCCCACACGCTTGGCATAACCATGCAGTACCCAACCCGATACGACGTCATTGTCGTCGGTGGCGGCCACGCCGGCACCGAAGCGGCGCTCGCGGCCGCGCGCGTCGGTGTGCGCACCCTGCTGCTCACGCACAACATCGAAACCATCGGGCAGATGAGTTGCAACCCGGCGATCGGCGGGATCGGCAAGGGGCACCTGGTCAAGGAGATCGACGCGTTGGGTGGGGCGATGGCCGTGGCCGCCGACCGTGCCGGCATCCAGTTCCGCACGCTCAACGCGCGCAAGGGCCCGGCGGTGCGCGCCACGCGTGCGCAGGCGGACCGCACACTCTACCGCTCGGCCGTGCGCGCACGGGTTGAACAGCAGCCCGGTCTCGACCTCTTCCAGGCCTCGGTCGATGACCTGGTGCTCAGCGGCGACACCGTCAGCGGTGTGCGCACGCAGACCGGCCTGACGTTTTCGGCACCCTGTGTGGTGCTGACCGCCGGCACCTTCCTCGCCGGACTGATCCACATCGGAGAGGTCAAGACCCGGGCCGGACGCGCGGGCGACCCAGCGGCCGAAACCCTTGCGGCGCGCTTGCGCGACCTGGACCTCGGCGCGGGTCGTCTGAAAACCGGCACGCCCCCGCGCATTGACGCGCGCAGTGTGGATTTCTCGGTGATGAGCGAGCAGCACGGCGACGACCCGCTGCCGGTGTTCTCCTACCTCGGTTCGGTTGCGGACCACCCGCGTCAGATCCCGTGTCACATCACCTACACCAACGCGACGACCCACGGCATCATCGCGGACAACCTCGACCGGTCGGCGATGTACAGCGGCGAGATCGACGGCGTCGGACCGCGGTACTGCCCCTCGATCGAGGACAAGGTGGTCCGCTTCGCCGACCGGGACCGGCACCAGATCTTCGTCGAGCCCGAGGGGCTCGAGAGCACCGAGTTGTACCCCAACGGCCTGTCCACGAGCCTGCCATTCGATGTGCAACTGCAGTACATCCGATCGATAGCGGGGTTCGAACAGGCCCACATCACCCGGCCGGGCTATGCGATCGAGTACGACTTCTTCGACCCGCGCCGCCTGTCCGCGAGCCTTGCAGTCAACAGTGTTCAGGGCTTGTATTTTGCGGGGCAGATCAACGGGACTACCGGTTACGAGGAGGCCGCCTCACAGGGGTTGCTCGCCGGCCTCAACGCGGCGCGGGCGGTGCGCGGCCTCGAGCCGTGGTGGCCGCAACGCGACCAGGCCTACCTCGGTGTGATGGTCGACGACCTCGTTACCCAGGGCACCCACGAGCCCTACCGCATGTTCACCAGCCGGGCCGAACACCGACTGATCTTGCGCGAAGACAACGCGGACTGGCGTCTCACCGAACGCGGCCGTGAACTCGGCCTGGTCGACGAGCGGCGCTGGCGCGCCTTCGACACCAAGCGCGAGGCGGTCGAGCGCGAACGGCAACGCTTGCACACCGGTTGGTTGCGCCCGGGGCAAGTGGCGCCCGAGGTCGAAGTGGCGTTGCTGGGCGAGCCGCTGAAGAAGGACCAGCGGTTGGCGGAGTTACTGCGCCGACCGGGCGTCGACTACGCCGGCCTCGTCGAGGCGGGACTCGGTCCGGCGGCGCCCGCGAACGCGGCCGTGGCAGCGCAGGTCGAGGTGCAGATCAAGTACCAGGGCTACATCGAGCGCGCGCAGCAGGAGATCGCGAAGGCGTCGCGTCACGAGCACACCGCCTTGCCGTCGGATTTCGACTTCGGTGCCGTGCACGGGCTCTCGGCCGAGGTTCAGCAGAAGTTCCTCGAGCACCGGCCACACACGGTCGGGCAAGCGAGCCGGATTCCGGGCGTGACGCCGGCGGCCGTGAGCCTGTTGCTGGTGCACCTCAAGAAACACCGACAGCGCGGCGGCGCGTCCGCGCGCGAGGCGGGATGACGCCCGGCGAGCGCCTCGACGACGGGCTCGCGCAGCTCGATATGACAGTGACCCCCGAGGTCCGTCAGCGCCTGCTCGATTTCACCGCGCTGCTGCTGCGCTGGAACCGCGTGACCAACCTCACGGCGGTGCGCGAGCCGATTGCCGTGGTCGATCGCCACATCCTCGATTGCGCTGCGGTGCTGCCCCACGTGCGCGGCGCGCACGTGCTTGACCTCGGGTCGGGTGGCGGGCTGCCGGGGCTGATTTTCGCGATCGTTCAACCGCAGTGGCAGCTCACGCTGCTCGACAGCAACGGCAAGAAAACGCGGTTCCTGACCCAGGCGGCCATCAGCCTCGGGCTCGACAACGTGGCGGTGGTCAACGCCCGCGCGGAAAGCTGGCAGAATGGTCGGGATTTTGACACCGTCATCTCGCGCGCGTTTGCCGATCTGGCGGCCTTCACGCGCATCGCGACGGCCTATGTGCGAGCCCGGGGCACGATTGTGGCGATGGTTGGCAAAAAAACAGGCCACACTCTGGGTGAGGCCATCGACGACTGCACCGTGGTGTCGGTGGACGCGTTGCGCGTGCCCTTCACCGACGGTGAGCGGCACGTGGTCAGCTTGCAACGGACCGAGACGGCAACACCATGACGCGCATCATCGCGATCACCAATCAGAAGGGCGGGGTCGGCAAGACCACGACCTGCGTCAATCTGGCGGCGTCGCTGGCGGCGACCAACCGCCGTGTGCTGCTGGTCGACATGGACCCCCAGGGCAACGCCACCACCGGGTGCGGTCTCGACAAGGACGACCTCGCGCGCAGCGTCTACCACGTGCTCGTCGGCGAGAGCACGGCGGCGGACGCGATCATGCCGGTGTCCGACTACCAGTTCAGCGTGCTCGGCGCCAACAGCGAATTGACCGCGGCCGAAATCACCCTGATGGACAAGCTCGCGCGAGAACAGCGCTTGCGCCGGGCGCTCGAGCCAGAGCGGGAGCATTTCGACTACATCCTGATCGACTGCCCGCCCTCGCTGAACCTGCTCACACTCAACGCGCTGGTTGCCGCCGACGGCGTGATGATCCCGATGCAGTGCGAGTACTACGCGCTTGAAGGCCTGTCTGCGCTCATTTCAACCATTGAGGACGTGCGCCACTCGGTCAATCCGCGGCTGACCATCGAGGGCCTGTTGCGCACCATGTTCGACGGCCGCAGTAACCTCGGCAACGATGTGTCCCAGCAGCTCGTGCGACACTTCGGCGACAAGGTCTACCGCACCATCGTGCCCCGGAACGTGCGCCTGGCGGAGGCGCCGAGCCACGGCCGGCCGGTGCTGTACCACGACAAATCGTCGCGCGGGGCGTTGGCCTACCTCGCGCTGGCCGGCGAGATCATCCGGCGCGACGCGCTGCAGCGCAAAGCGGCCGAGCCCGAGCGACAACCCGATGCGGACCGACTGGCGGAGAACGCGACCGATGAGTAATGGCAAGCGTGCCCTGGGCAAGGGGCTGGAGGCGCTGTTGGGCGGCGGGTCCGACCTGAGCGCCCTCGAACGTCCACTGGAGCGCGACGGCAGCCTGTCGACGATCCCGATCGAGCAGATCACCCGAAGCCCCTACCAGCCGCGGCGTCAGTTCGACGATGAGGCGCTCGACGAACTCGCCGATTCCATCCGGGCGCAGGGCCTGGTGCAGCCGATCGTGGTGCGCGCGGTGGGTGACCGCTACGAATTGGTCGCGGGCGAGCGTCGCTGGCGGGCGGCGCAACGCGCGGGCCTGCACGACATGCCAGCGTTGGTGCGCACACTCGACGACCGCGCCGCCGCGGCCATTGCGCTGATCGAGAATATCCAGCGCAAGGACCTCAACCCGCTCGAAGAAGCCAGCGCGCTCAAGCGGCTGCAGCAGGACTTCTCGCTGACCCACGCCGAGGTCGCCGAAGCGGTGGGCCGTTCGCGCGCCGCCGTGAGCAACCTGCTGCGGCTGCTCGACCTGCACCCGGAGGTCAAGGCACTGGTCGACAGCGGTCGGCTCGAAATGGGCCACGCGCGGGCGCTGCTGTCGCTCGAAGGCAGTGACCAGCTCGCTGTGGCGCAAGCGGTGGTCGAGCGCGGCCTCAGCGTGCGCGCAACCGAGGCGCTGGTGAAGGAACGGCTCGACCCGGGCAAGCGTCCGCCGGCACGCCGCGCGCCGGACGACCCCAACATCCGCAAACTCGCCGAGGAACTCGGCGAGCGCCTCGGCGCGCCGGTGGAAATCCGCACCGCGAGCAAAGGGCGCGGCGTTGTGGAGATTCGTTACAGCTCGTTGGTCCAGCTCGACGGTATCCTGGGTCGAATTCGCTAAGCCATTGATCCGCTTTGTCTTGACCCCTTGTGTTGTGAATCCTATACTTGAGTTGATAGTTTCGCCGCGCACCGTGGCGGCCGGGGAAAATGCGAAATAGCCTATTTTATCAAAGGGTTATTTCGCAACACGACACGAGCACCGCAACGCGATGACCTCCAGACCTCCGGCCATCCGATTGTTGCTCCGCCTGCAGGCGGTGGTGGTGCTGTCGGTCCCCGTGCTGTGCCTTGCGGTGGGGTCGGACTGGGCCGTATCAGCGCTCGTGGGCGGACTGGCTTACTGGTTACCCAATCTCGCGTTCGCAGCGCTGGCGTTTTCACGCCAAGGCGCGCGCGCAGCGGGTGCGATCCTCGCCGCGTTCACGCTCGGTGAGGTCATCAAGCTGGTGGCGGTCGCCAGCGCGGTGGCGCTGGCGCTGGCCTACTGGCCGGGCGTCCAGCCCTTCGGACTGCTGCTCGGCGTGGTCGCCGCGCAATCCGTGGTGTGGTTATTTCCGCTTGTCGACGGCTACCGCCGGCGGCAGGCCAAATTTTCAAGGGCATGACGTGGCATGGCGGGTACAGCAAAAGAGTACATTGAGCACCACCTCACCAACCTGACGTTGGGTGTGCACCCCGAGAACGGTTTCGGCTTTGCGCACAACGGCAAGGAAGCGGCCGAGATGGGTTTCTGGGCGATCCACGTGGATTCGATGTTGTGGGCCATCGGCCTCGGGTCGTTGTTCTGCTGGGTGTTCAAGCGCGTGGCGGACAACATGCACTCGGAGGTCCCGAGCGGCTTGCAGAATGCGGTTGAGATGATCATCGATTTCATCGACACCGCGGTGAAGGAGTCGTTTCACGCCAAGAACGCGCTGATCGCACCGCTGGCGCTGACGGTGTTCGTGTGGATCCTGCTCATGAACGTGATGGATCTCGTGCCAGTCGACTGGATCCCCACCTTCGCCACGGTCTTTGGCGTTCACTACATGAAGGTGGTACCGACCACCGACATCAACGTGACCTTCGGCATGTCGCTGTCGGTCTTCGCGTTGATCATCTACTACAGCCTCAAGGTCAAGGGGCCGGGTGGCTTCTTCGCGGAGCTGGCCTTCCAGCCGTTTCCGAAGTGGATGTTTCCGGCCAATCTGCTGCTCGAGGGCGTGGGGCTGATCGCCAAGCCGCTGTCGCTTGCGTTGCGGTTGTTCGGCAACCTCTACGCCGGCGAACTGATCTTCATCCTGATCGCGCTGTTGCCCTTCTACCTGCAATGGACACTGGCACTGCCCTGGGCAATCTTCCACATCCTGGTGGTGGTGTTGCAGGCGTTCATTTTCATGACACTCACTATCGTCTACCTCGCCATGGCGCACGAGCACCACTGACGGCGGTATGACACCACGGTTTTTTCTTTCCACAACCCAAACTTGAATCGATCTGGGAGTTAACAATGGAACTCGGACTCAAATACATCGCTGCCGCCATCATGCTCGGTTTCGCCGGCGCCGGTACGGCCATCGGCTTCGGTCTGCTCGGTGGTCGCTTCCTCGAAGGCGCGGCGCGTCAGCCGGAAATGGTCCCGATGCTTCAGACCAAGATGTTCATCGTCGCCGGTCTGATCGACGCCCTCGCGATCATCGCCGTGGCCATGGCGCTCTACCTGCTGTTCGCAGTCTGATCTTCAACAGACCTATTCGACGGCTCCAGGGCGTGGTCCCGGTGCTGTCCGATAGCCTAACTGAGGGGTAGGACATGTATTTCAATGCCACATTGCTGGGCCAGGCGATCTCCTTCGGGTTGTTCGTGTGGTTCTGCATGAAGTTTGTGTGGCCGCCGATCATCGCTGCGATGAACGAGCGGCAAGCGAGAATCGCGGACGGGCTCGCGGCGGCTGAGAAAGGCGCCGAAGCGGAAGAAGTTGCCAAGCGCGAAGCCGAGCAACTGATTTCCGACGCCAAGGCCCAGGCTGCCGAGATCATCGCCCAGGCGCAAAAGCGGTCCAACCAGATGGTCGACGAGGCGCGTGATGAAGCGCGCAGCGAAGGCGATAAGGTGAAGGCGGCGGCGCAGTCGGAAATCGACCAGGGTGTTGTCAGTGCCCGCGAGGCCCTGCGTGCACAGGTGTCGGCACTTGCCGTGACCGGTGCAGAACGCATCCTCGGTCGGGAAATCGACGCGAACGCCCACGCGGAAGCGCTGGACGATCTGGTCAAGCAGCTCTGAGGGTGACCTGAGATGTCAGAACTCAGCACAGCAGCCCGGCCCTACGCCAAAGCGGTGTTCGAAATGGCGCACGCCGACGGCGAGATGCAAGCGTGGAGCGATACGCTGTCCACGCTCGCGGCGGTGGTCAGCAACGACGACATGCGCGGCTTGCTCGAATCGCCCGCGGCGACGGCAGCGGCACGGGCCGATGCGGTCTGCCAGGTGTGCGGCGACAGCCTCGGTGACAAGGCGAAGAACGTGGTTCGGCTGATGGCCGAGAACGATCGCCTGTCGCTGATGCCCGAAGTGGCGCGTCAGTACGAGACGCTGCGCAGCGATGCCGAGGGCACCGTTGAGGCAGACGTGCGGACTGCCATGGCACTGACCGACGAACAAGCTGCAACGCTCGCCGAGGCGCTCGGCAAGCGCCTGTCGCGTACCGTGAAGATCAACAGTGTGGTCGATGAATCGCTGCTGGGCGGCGCCATCATCCAGGCCGGTGACTTGGTTATAGACGGTTCCATCCGGGGCAAGCTCGAGAAGCTTGGACAAGCGCTGAACCGCTGACCCCCGACGACGACCGAACACAGGAAAATTCGATGCAACTCAATCCATCTGAAATCAGCGAGCTCATCAAAGAGCGGATCGGCAATTTCGAATCCGGCGCTGAAGCACGCACCGAGGGCACCATCGTCAGCTTGAACGACGGGGTGGCGCGTATTCACGGTCTGACCGACGCCATGTACGGTGAGATGATCGAGTGTCCGGGCGACACCTTCGCCATGGCACTCAACCTCGAGCGCGACTCCGTCGGTGCGGTGGTTCTTGGTGGCTACTCCCACCTCGCCGAAGGCGACAAGGTGCGCTGCACCGGCCGCATCCTCGAGGTGCCGGTGGGCGAAGGCCTGCTCGGACGCGTGGTCGACGTGCTCGGCAACCCGATTGACGGCAAGGGCCCGATCGACGCGGCCGGCACCGCGCCGATCGAGAAGGTGGCACCGGGCGTTATCACGCGCCAGTCGGTCAGCCAGCCGGTCCAGACGGGCCTGAAGTCGATCGACTCCATGGTGCCGATCGGCCGCGGCCAGCGCGAACTGATCATCGGCGACCGCCAAACCGGCAAGACCGCGGTGGCGATCGACGCGATCATCAACCAGAAAGGCACTGGCATCAAGTGCGTCTACGTCGCCATCGGCCAGAAGCAGTCGTCGATTGCCGGCGTGGTGTCGAAGCTTGAAGAGCACGGTGCGCTCGACCACACCATCGTGGTCGCCGCCGGCGCCTCGGACTCCGCGGCCCTGCAGTTCATCGCGCCCTACGCGGGTTGCTCCATGGGTGAGTACTTCCGCGACCGCGGCGAAGACGCGCTGATCATCTACGACGATCTGACCAAGCAGGCCTGGGCCTACCGTCAGGTGTCGCTGCTGCTGCGTCGCCCGCCGGGCCGGGAAGCGTACCCCGGTGACGTCTTCTACCTGCACTCGCGTCTGCTCGAGCGTGCGGCGCGAATCAACGAAGCCGAGGTCGAGAAGCTCACCAACGGTGAAGTCACAGGCCAAACCGGCTCACTGACGGCCCTGCCGATCATCGAAACGCAGGCCGGTGACGTCTCGGCCTTCGTACCGACCAACGTGATCTCGATCACCGACGGCCAGATCTTCCTGGAATCCGATCTGTTCAACGCGGGTATTCGCCCGGCCATCAACGCCGGTGTGTCGGTCTCGCGGGTGGGTGGAGCGGCCCAGACCAAGATCATCTCGAAACTCGGCGGCGGTGTGCGTCTCGCGCTCGCTCAATACCGCGAGCTCGCGGCCTTTGCCCAGTTCGCATCCGACCTCGACGAGCAGACGCGCAAGCAGCTCGAGCGCGGTGAGCGCGTGACCGAGCTCATGAAGCAGAAGCAGTACTCACCGCTCAGCATCGGCGAGATGGCGATGTCGCTGTACGCGGCGAACGAGGGCTACCTCGATGACGTTGACGTCAACAAGGTGGTGGATTTCGAGGAAGCGCTGCACGACTACGCGCGCAGCAACCACGGCGATCTGATCCAGCAAATCAACGACACCGGTGCGTACTCTGACGAGATCCTCGAGGGCCTGAAGGCCGTCCTGGACGGGTTCAAAGCCAACGGCGTCTGGTAAGACGGAGCGGACCCATGGCAGGCGCCAAAGAAATACGGACGAAGATCAAGAGTATCCAGAATACTCAGAAGATCACGAAGGCGATGGAAATGGTCGCGGCGAGCAAGATGCGCCGTGCCCAGGACCGGATGTCTGCGACGCGACCGTACGCGAAAAAGATGCGCGAGATGATCGGGCACGTGGCGGCCGCGGACGCGGAATACCACCACCCCTACCTGACCAACCGCGAGACGAAGCGGGTGGGCATGATCGTGGTCTCCACCGACCGCGGTCTGTGCGGCGGCTTGAACATCAACCTGTTCAAGAAGGCTATCAGCGAGCTCGCGACCTACCGCAGCGAGGGCGTCGAGGTCGACGTCTGCCTGTTCGGTCGCAAGGCGGGCAGCTTCTTTCGGCGGCTCGACTGCAACATCGTGGCAGAGGCCTCCGGCCTCGGTGACGCGCCCGAACTCGACCAGATCATGGGTGCGGTTCAGGTCATGCTGCAGGCCTACGACGAGGGCAAGATCGACAAGCTGATCCTGGTGCAAAACGACTTCGTCAACACCATGACGCAGTCGCCCGAAGCCGTGCAGCTCGTGCCTGTGGTGCCGGACTCCGACGAATCCCTGTCTCACCACTGGGATTACCTCTACGAGCCCGATGCCAAGGACGTCGTCGACGGGGTCATGACCCGCTACATCGAGTCGCTGGTGTACCAGGCCGTGGTCGAGAACGTCGCGTGTGAAATGGCGGCGCGGATGGTCGCCATGAAGGCTGCGTCGGACAACGCCGGTACGCTCATCAACGAATTACAGCTCGTGTACAACAAGGCCCGTCAGGCTGCGATCACGCAAGAGATTGCCGAGATCGTGGGTGGCGCAGCGGCCATCTGATGACACAGCCAACAACCAGTTACAGCATTTCCAGGGGAACGAAACAATGAGTTCTGGAACCATCGTAGAAGTCATCGGCGCGGTCGTCGATGTCGAATTTCCGCGCGACGCGGTGCCCAAGGTCTTCGACGCTCTGAACGTCGGCAGCGCCGATCTCGTGCTCGAGGTCCAGGGCCAGCTCGGTGACGGCGTGGTCCGCACCATCGCCATGGGCGCCTCGGACGGTTTGCGCCGCGGCCTCGACGTCGAGAACACCGGCGCGCCGATCTCCGTGCCGGTGGGCACTGGCACACTCGGCCGCATCATGAACGTCCTCGGCGAACCACAGGACGAGCGTGGCGACGTGGTCACCGATGAGAAGTGGGCGATCCACCGCAGCGCGCCGAGCTACGCCGAGCAGTCGGGCTCAACCGAACTGCTCGAGACCGGCATCAAGGTCATCGACCTGCTCTGCCCGTTTGCCAAGGGCGGTAAGGTCGGCCTGTTCGGCGGTGCGGGTGTGGGCAAGACGGTCAACATGCTCGAGCTCATCAACAACATCGCAACGCAACACTCGGGCCTCTCGGTGTTCGCCGGCGTGGGTGAGCGCACCCGCGAGGGCAACGACTTCTACCATGAGATGTCCGAAGCCGGCGTCATCAAGCTCGACCAGCTCGACGAGTCCAAGGTGGCGATGGTCTACGGCCAGATGAACGAGCCGCCGGGCTGTCGCCTGCGCGTGGCACTGACCGGTCTGACCATGGCGGAGTATTTCCGCGACGAAGGCCGCGACGTCCTGCTCTTCATCGACAACATCTACCGTTACACCCTCGCCGGTACCGAGGTGTCCGCACTGCTCGGCCGCATGCCGTCGGCGGTGGGCTACCAGCCGACGCTGGCAGAGGAGATGGGTGTGCTGCAGGAGCGGATCACCTCCACCAAGACCGGCTCGATCACCTCGATCCAGGCGGTCTACGTCCCTGCGGACGACCTGACCGACCCGTCGCCGGCGACGACCTTCTCGCACCTGGATGCGACGGTCGTTCTCTCGCGTGACATCGCGTCACTCGGTATCTACCCGGCGGTTGACCCGCTCGATTCCACCAGCCGTCAGCTCGACCCGCTGATCCTCGGCGACGATCACTACGACACCGCCCGCGCGGTGCAGAACACCCTGCAGCGCTACAAGGAACTGCGTGACATCATCGCGATCCTCGGCATGGACGAGCTCTCCGAAGAAGACAAGCTCATTGTCTACCGGGCGCGCAAGATCCAGCGCTTCCTGTCGCAGCCCTTCTTCGTGGCTGAGGTCTTCACCGGCGCACCGGGCAAGTATGTCTCGCTCAAGGACACCATTGCGGGCTTTCAGGGTATCGTGAACGGCGAGTACGACGACCTGCCCGAGCAGGCCTTCTACATGGTCGGTTCGATCGAAGAAGCCGTCGAGCGCGCCAAGAGCATGTAAGGTCAGGCGCGACCTGATTCCGCCGCCCACACCGGGCGTGCGGCCGGGTCGGCCGAGCAAACAACACGGGGGTTGCTGTGGCAACGATCAGCGTCGAAATAGTCAGTGCTGAACGCGCGATGTGGAGCGGCGAGGCGGAAATGGTGGTCGCCAGTGCGGAGGCCGGTGACGTCGGCATTTCACCCGGCCACGCCGCGTTCATCTCGCGGCTGCGCCCGGGCGAGGTGCGCGTCATCAACGGCGACGAAGAAGAGGCCATTTTCGTATCAGGTGGCATACTCGAGGTGCAGCCGAAGCAGATCACCGTCCTCGCCGACACCGCCCTGCGCGGTGACGAGATGGACGAAGCCGCTGCCGAAGAGGCTAAGCGCCGCGCCGAAGAGATGATGGCGAACAAAAGTGGCGAGATCGACATCGAGCGCGCCCAGGCAGAGCTGGTGCAAGCGGCGGCGCAGTTGCAGTTCCTCAAGAAGATCCGCTCGAAGAAATAGCGGCGTTTTCGGCACGGAACGGCAGAAAAGGGGGCATAACGCCCCCTTTCTTGTTTGTGGCCACACGGATTTCACGACACGGTCAAAAGGCCTGGCCAGGCCATCAACACGCACTATCCTTGGGCGTGAGGGGCGGGTATTCGCCAGGTGTCCCTTGAGTTATCCCCCTCTACTGCCGCTTTAGCTTTCTCTGTACCGAGCGTTTTGGATCCATGAGCCTTTCTATTGTCATTCTCGCGGCCGGCAAAGGCACCCGGATGAACTCGGCTTTGCCGAAAGTGCTGCAGCCCCTGGGTGAGCAGGCCCTGTTGCACCACGTGATCGACACCGCACGTCAGCTCGAGCCGTCGCGCATTTGCGTGGTCGTCGGGCACGGTGCCGACGCGGTTCGGGAACGCACCGAGGCGGACGTGAGCTGGGCGATGCAGGCCGAGCAGAAGGGCACCGGACACGCCGTGCAGCAGGCCTTGCCGGAGATTCCCGACGACGACCACGTGTTGGTTCTGTACGGGGACGTGCCGCTGACCCGGGTGGAAACCCTGGAACGGCTGTTGGCCAACCGCGACGGGGTCGGTCTGCTGACCGTCGAACTCGACAACCCGACCGGCTACGGTCGGATCGTGCGCGCCGGCGGCGCTGTCACCGCGATCGTCGAGGAAAAGGACGCGAACGACGCGCAGAAGGCCATCACCGAAACCAACACCGGCATCATGTCCGGACGCTGCGGCACCCTGCTCGCGTTGCTCGACCAGGTCGGCTGTGACAACGCGCAGGGCGAGTATTACCTGACCGACATTGTCGGCCTTGCCCACGCCGAAGACCTGCCGATCCACACCGCCCAACCCGACGCCGAGTGGGAAGTGCTCGGGGTCAACAACCGCGACCAGCTCGAGCAGCTCGAGCGTTTGCTGCAACGCAACCGCGTGCAGCGGCTGCTGGACGACGGCGTGACGGTCAAGGACCGTCAGCGCCTCGACATCCGCGGCCGAGTGCAGACCGGACGCGACGTGGTGCTCGACGTCGGCGTGGTGCTCGAGGGCGACGTGCGCCTCGGCGACGGCGTCGTGGTCGGGCCCTACTGTGTGGTGCGCGACAGCCACATCGCGGCGGGCACCGTGTTGCAGCCACATTGCGTGGTGGAGAACGCCCGTGTCGGCGAGGCCTGCAAGCTCGGCCCCTTTGCGCGGCTTCGCCCCGGCGCGGCGCTGGCCGGGCACAACCACGTCGGCAATTTCGTCGAGATCAAGAACGCCGCCGTTGGCGAGGGCAGTAAGGTGAACCACCTGAGCTATGTCGGTGACGCCGAGCTCGGCGAGCGTGTCAACGTGGGCGCCGGCACCATCACCGCAAACTACGACGGGGCCAACAAACACCGCACCGTGTTGGGCGACGATGTGTCAACGGGCTCAAATTCTGTGCTGGTCGCGCCGATAAGCGTGGGAGCGGGTTCGACCATCGGCGCCGGCAGCACCTTGTCGAAGGACGTGGACGCCGGTGTGTTGGTGTACACACGGGCCCCCGTCAAAACGCGGGCGGACTGGTTGTCCCCCAAGAAAAAAGCAGCAAAGGGCTAACTGAGAATGTGCGGAATCATTGGTGCACTGGCGCAACGCGATGTCACTCCGATCCTGATTGAAGGGTTGCGGCGGCTCGAGTACCGCGGCTACGACTCGGCGGGTGTGTCGGTTGTCCTCGACGACGGTTCAATCGGCCGGGTGCGCGCCATGGGCAAGGTGCAACGGCTGGCTGACGCGCTCGACGCCTCGCCGGTGGCGAGCCAGATCGGCATTGCGCACACGCGCTGGGCCACCCACGGCGAACCCAGCGAGCGCAACGCGCACCCGCACAACAGCAGCGGCAAGGTCTCGTTGGTGCACAACGGCATCATCGAGAACCACGAGGAGCTGCGCAGCGAACTCACCGCGGCCGGCTACAGCTTCACCTCCGAGACCGACACCGAGGTGATCGCGCACCTGTTACACCGCGAGCTCGAGCGGGTTGGCGAGTTCCTGCAAGCCGTGCGCACCACCGTCGCGCAGCTCGAGGGCGCCTACGCCCTCGCCATCATCAACAGCGATGAACCGGACCGGATCATCGCGGTGCGGCGTGGCAGTCCGCTGTTGCTCGGTGTCGGGGTCAAGGAGTACTTCCTCGCCTCGGACACCTCGGCGTTGATTCCGGTCACGCAGCAGTTCGTCTACCTCAACGACGGTGATCTCATCGACGTGCGGCGCAGTGGCTACGCCATCGAGGACGAGCACGGCGAACCGGTGATGCGTGAGCTGAAACGCTCGGAGCTCAGCGATTTCTCGGTCGACAAGGGCGACTTCAAGCACTTCATGCTCAAGGAGATCTACGAGCAGCCCCTCGCGATTCGCAAGACCATCGAGGGCCTCGTGCACAACGGTGAACTGGTGCTTGACCACGTCGGGCAGATCGACCAGGCCATGTTGGCGCAGGTCGAGCAGATCCACCTGGTCGCCTGTGGCACGAGCTCCTACGCCGCCGGCGTGGCGCGCTACTGGCTCGAGCAGTACGCCGGCGTGCCCGCGAGTGTCGAGATCGCGAGCGAGTACCGCTACCGCACCGTTCAGGTGCCGAAGAACACGCTCTACATCACCTTGTCGCAATCCGGCGAAACCGCCGATTCGATGGCGGCGCTCGAAGAGACCAAGCACAACCCCAACTACCTCGCCTCGCTTGCCATTTGCAACGTGCCCGAGAGCAGCATGACGCGCGAGGCGGATGCCACCCTGCTGACCCGTGCGGGCACCGAGATCGGCGTGGCGTCGACCAAGGCCTTCGTGACCCAGCTCGCCGCTCTGCTGGCGCTGACCGGCCTGGTGGCGCGCGCAAAGGGCTGCGACGAGCAGGTGGTGCGCGACATTGCGACCGGCCTCGAGGCCTGTGCCGGCCTGGTCGAGCAGGCGCTTGAGATGGACACGGAAATCGAGCGTTTCGCCGAGGATTTCGTCGAGAAGCACAACGCGATCTTTCTCGGCCGAGGGCCTTTTTTCCCGATCGCGCTTGAGGGCGCGCTGAAGCTCAAGGAAATCTCCTACATCCACGCCGAGGGCTACCCGGCCGGCGAGCTCAAGCACGGCCCCCTCGCGCTGATCGACAACGACATGCCGGTGGTCACCGTGGCCCCGAACGATGTGCTGCTCGAAAAGCTCAAGGCCAACATGGAGGAGGTTCGCACCCGCGGTGGTCAGCTCTACGTGTTCGCCGAGCAGAGCTCGGACATCAAGGACGCCGACGGCTTCAAGATCCTGCGCCTGCCGGACTGCCCGGAGTCGGTCGCGCCGATCGTGTTCACCATCCCTGTGCAGCTGCTGAGCTACCACGTGGCGGTGATGCGTGGCACCGACGTGGACCAGCCGCGCAACCTAGCCAAGAGTGTGACCGTCGAGTAGGCGCACACCCGGGTGGCTTCGGGCAACCCGACACTCGGACCGAAAAAGGCCGCGGTGACGCGGCCTTTTTTTGTGCCCTGCCAGCGGGTTCAGCGGGTGGCGGTGTAGAGCTCGTTGTCGCCGATCTCACGCAGCAGCGGGTTCTGTCTCGCGCGGACCGTCGGCTGGGCGGGGCGACCGTGGTCGAGCACCGCGTCGCCTGCGGCGTACAGCGTCGCGCCGCTCTGCAGCGCGATGGTGGTCGAGACCGGCACCACGGCAATGCCAAGTTTCGCGAGCGACGGCAGCTTGCGTTCGAGCACGGCAATGGTGGCAGGGTGCGGGTGGCCAATGGCCACGGCGTGCCCGTCGCGCAGCGCCCGTGTCACGAGACGGTCGAACTGCCGGCTGATCACGGTCTCGGACACCTCGTGGTCGAGGAACACGTCGCGGTCGCTGGTGGCGATGCCGTAGCGCGTCGCAATGCGGTTGGCCGGTGAGCGACCAATCGTCCGGCTGTCGACAAAGAACACGTTGCGGTTGGCAATCTCGGCCATCATCCACTCGAGCCGCGGTGCGTTGCCCATCATCAGGCTGCCCTGGTGGTTGTTGATGCCGGTGTACCCGTCAAAAGCGCCGAGGTTGCTGCGCAGCGTGGCCATGAAAGTCGGGTGGGCCATGTCGGCTTCAAGCTGGTTTGGATACGCCGCCCGGTTGCCGATGGCCTGCATCGGCATGTGCAACATCACTTCCTTGCCGAGTGTCCGCCCGAGGTTGGCGAAGTGCTGATCGAACGGCGTGTGCGGCAGGATCGACAGGGTCAGGGGCGCGGGCAGTCGGGCGACACGCTCGCCGTAGCGCCGGTTGTGTCCGACATCGTCGATGATGATCGACACCGTGGCGCGGCTCTCGGCCAACGCCGCCGTGACATTGGGCAGGGCGTCAGCGGCGTGTGCAAGCGGGGACAGGAGGGTCAGCGGCAGGGTGATGCCAACAGCCAGGTTGGCCAGCCAAGGTGTGATGCGCACGCACGGTCCCCACAGGAGTATAGACGACGCGTAAAATTATACGGAGAAGGGTCGGCGTAGCGCCACGTTGACATTGGGCGTTGTTAGTGCTGCCGATCTGAGACAGCGCGACGCCGCACCGGCCGGGTCGATCGGCCGGGGGGCGTGGGCCGCTTCAGGAGTCGCGCGCAGCGGAGCGGGTGATGTCCAGGCCCCGCAGCAGGTTGACGGCTTCGTACAGCGTGTAGTCGCTGTTGGCGATCTCGCGCAGTGTGGTGGGCGCGTTCGGGTCCAGTTCGGCGGCGTCAGCGGCGTCGGCCGACTCGGCGTCAGCTTCGTCGTTCGGGTTGCTCAGGTGGCCGCTGAGTGACGACTCCGAGATCGGCGAGAGCCGGTTCGCGCTCTCCTGCTGCAGCTGGAAGTTGCCGACTTCGATATCCGGCACGATGCCCTCGGCCTGGATGCTGCGGCCATCCGGCGTGTAGTAACGCGCGGTGGTCAGCTTCACGGCGCCGCCGTTTGGCAGGTCCTGGATGGTCTGCACCGAGCCTTTGCCGAAGGTGGTGTGGCCGAGGATGATGGCGCGGCGGTGATCCTGAAGCGCACCGGCGACGATCTCGGACGCCGAGGCCGAGCCCTGGTTCACCAGGACCACGAGCGGCGCGCCGTTGAGGATGTCGCCGCGGCGTGCGCTGTAGCTCAGGTGGTTGTCGCGGTCGCGGCCGTCGGTGTAGACCACCAGCCCCTCTTCGAGGAAGGCGTCCGACACGCCCACTGCCGCGGACAGCACGCCGCCGGGGTTGTTGCGCAGGTCCAGCACCAGGCCGCGCAGGTCGTCGCCGTGGCGATCGGTGAGTTCCCGCACCGAGCTGACCAGGTTGCGCGTGGTCTTGTTCTGGAAGCTCGAGATGCGGACGTAGCCGAAACCGCCTTCGATCAGGCGATCACGCACGCTGCTGACCTGGATGATGTCGCGCACGACCTCGATGGTTAGCGGGGCGTCTGCCCCCTCACGCACGATCGTCAGCGAAATCGGGCTGCCGGGTTTGCCCCGCATCAGTTTGACGGCGTCGTTGAGTGACAAGCCTTTGACGGATTTGTCGTCCAGGCGAATGATGAGGTCCCCGGCGAGCACACCGGCGCGTTGGGCCGGGGTGTCGTCGATCGGTGAGACCACCTTGACGAAACCGTCCTCCATGCCGACCTCGATGCCGAGGCCGCCGAATTCACCCGAGGTGCCGATGCGCAGCTCGTTGTACTGCTCCTCGTCGAGGTAGGCCGAGTGCGGGTCCAGCCCCGAGAGCATGCCGCGGATGGCGAGTTCGAGCAGGTCTTCGTCGCTGACTTCTTCGACGTAGTTGCGTTTGATGCGGGTGAAGACGTCCGTGAAGGTGCGCAGTTGGTCGATCGGAATCGCGCCCGGGTCATTGCGCGTTGCCAGCACACTGTGGCCGAGCGTCAGGGAGGCGCCGATCAAGACCCCGATCAGTACACCAAGGTAGTTTTTTCTGACTGCGGGCATATCGCGGGGTCCTGTGCACGAGGCTGTGTATACGGTTTGTCTGCCAAAACCGCACAAGGGTTCACTGACACAGATTCTACACAGTCTGTGCCAGCCCAAGGGTAGCGCTTTTACCTACGGGATTTCCGTGCGCTGCTCGTGGTTTCAACTCGGTGTGGTGGTCAGCCAGTCGAGCGGATCGACCGCCTGGCCCTCCAGGCGAAGCTCGAAGTAGAGCTGTGCCTGCTCGACCGACCCCTCGGCTCCGACCACCGCGACCGGGTCGCCCGGCGCCACCCGGTCGCCAACCGAAACCAGCAGGCGCTGGTTGTTGCCGTAGACCGCCATCATGCCGTTGCCGTGGTCGACCACCGCCAGGAGGCCCTGGCCCCGCATCCAGTCGGCAAACACCACCACGCCGGCGTCGACGGCGTGCGCGGTGTCGCCCGCGACGGCGTCGATCTGGATTCCGCGTGAGGCCTGCTTGGTCGCGGGCGTCTTCTCACCAAAACGCGTGCGCACCCGACCAACCAACGGCCACGGCAGGCCGTGGTCCGCCAGTGCCGTGTCGGCGGTTTCGAGTGTGTGTCGGACCGCGTCGGTCTCGGCGTAGAGCGTGATCAGGTTGTCGCCAGCAGCCTCGATTGCGGTTTCGAGCTGCAGCAACACCGGCTGACGGCTGGCCTGGAGGTGTTTGAGGTTGCTGCGCTCCTGCCGCAGTGCCTGTTCATCACCGGTGAGCGTGCGTTGCACCGCATCGGCCTCGTGCACCGTGGCCATCACGTCGACCAGAGCGAGGCGCGCGTGCCCGCGCTGGCGGGCCAGGTGGTCGTTCACGGCGGCGATGTACCGCTGGGTTCGGCGCCAGCCGCGCGGCGGGGTGCGGTACTGTTCGGCGCGCTGTTGCTGGACGCGGTGCAGCCGCCAGGTGGCTCGGATCTGTGCGCGGACGTGCGCTTGCTGGGCCGCACTGATGTCGCGCCGCGCTTCAATGGTGCGTCGCAGCGCGGTCAGCACATCGCTGCTTTCGTCGATGCGCGTCTGCAACGCGTCGATGCGCGTTTCGGCGTCGCCGATCGTGCGGTCCACAGCCGCCAGTTCGGACAGCAGGGATTCGTGGGTTTGGTGGCGGGGCGCGGGGCGCGGTGCCTCGGCAGGGGTGCCGCTGTCCAGGCGGGCAAGCAGCTGTTCGCCCGCCGCCACGGGCACCTGTGCGAGCGGCCCGGCCGCCAACCCGAAGACCGTCAGGAGAAAGAACCTCGAAACCACAGCGGACCGCGTGTTGGGGCAGTCCTTTCAGTATAGGAAGCACTCGCCGCAGCGGGGCGTGAAATCACTCGATCCAGTTGATCTCGCGCGCCGTGTGCGGACCGATGCGCGAGCTGCGCAGGCTGTGGGCCATGACCGAGCGAAACTCGGACGTCGGGATGCGGCCGGCCATGATCTCGGCAGAGCGTTGCGGGTAGAGCGGCTTGCGTGTGGGGTTGGCGTAGCCCTGGGGGAAAATCGGGTTGCCCACCTGGTTGTATTTATCCGTTGCGCCCACCGTGTGCAGCAGCTCGTGCGCGACCACGACGATGTTCTGCGACGTCTGGCGCGGCTCGGCGAAACCGTGCACGAGTCCGATCAGGCCTTTCTGCATGCCGATGCTGTGAGGCAGGTACTTCGGTCGGTTGGCGCCGTGCAGCACCAGATAGATGCGCACCGTGCGCCAATTCCAGAAGGCCTCGGGTGAGTTGAAAGCGGCCCACAGGCGCATCCGCAGTTGCCAGAGGATCAACCAGGCCACGCCGTCGAGTTCGGGGTAGGGCGGCGGCAGGGTGTTCAGCGTCGGTCCGAGCCGGACCCGGGTGGGCACTGGGTTGGGCAGCTTGTAGCGCTCGGCCTCGCGCGCCATCCAGCGGTCGATGATCTCGAAGTCCGCGGTCTTGAGCGTGTCAATGTAGTCGAGGACGTCGCGGTCGGGGGTGGCCGCGATCGGGTAGACGACCACGGGCAGCGCAACGCCCCAGTTGCGCGAGTAGAGCAGCTGAACCGCTGCCACGAGCAGGAACGACAGCAAAAACACGGCGAGCGTGGCTTGCCTGATCGTTGCCCATCGCATGTTCCGGTCCCCTGTCTCGGCTCGCTCGTCTCAGCCCGGTGTGAACACCCCCACCAGACCCTCCTTATCGGCCGGAATCGGCAATGCTCCAGAGCTTGTCGCCCTGCAAGCGGCTGCGCATACTGGCGAGCCGGATTTCTGGACGTTTCCACATGGGTTCCGCCGCCGCGCACCGCACCGTTCACCGGCTCGACTACCAGCCGCCGCCGTTCTGGCTCGACGCGGTGTGGCTGCAATTCGACCTCGACGACGCGTCCACGAGGTTGCGCAGTCGCTTGACGGTGCGCCGCAACCCCGACGTCGCCAACCCCGAAGGGCTTTGGACGCTCGACGGCGAGGCGTTGACCCTGCTGGGTGTGCGGATCGACGGGCAGCCGTTGGCGCGTGCGGCCTACGAGGTGGACGAGCACGGCCTGACGCTCCGCGGCTTGCCCGAGCACTTCGAGCTCGAAGTCGACACGCGGATCGCACCGGCGGACAACACCGCCTTGAGCGGCCTCTACGTCAGCAACGGGGTCTACTGCACCCAATGTGAAGCCGAGGGCTTTCGGCGTATCACCTACTTCCCCGATCGCCCGGACGTGCTCGCGCCCTACCGCGTGGTGTTGCGCGCCGACAGGGCCCGCTGCCCGGTGTTGTTGAGCAACGGCAACCCGGTCTCGACCCGCGCCATCGACCCGCGGCGTGTCGAAGCGGTCTGGGACGACCCGCACCCGAAGCCGGCGTACCTGTTCGCCCTCGTTGCCGGTGACCTCGCCTGCCGCAGCGATGCGTTCACCACGTCGGCGGGGCGCGAGGTGTCGCTGAACATCTTCACCACCGACGCCTACATCGACCGCACCGCGCACGCCATGGCCTCGCTCAAGCGGGCGATGGCGTGGGACGAACAGCGCTACGGGCTCGCCTACGACCTCGACGTGTTCAACATCGTCGCGGTGGACGATTTCAACATGGGGGCGATGGAAAACAAGGGCCTCAACATCTTCAACACCAAGTACGTGCTGACCGACGCCGAGACCGCCACCGACACCGACTTTCTCGGCGTCGAGTCGGTCGTCGCACACGAGTACTTTCACAACTGGACCGGCAACCGGGTGACCTGCCGAGACTGGTTCCAGTTGAGTCTCAAGGAGGGCCTGACCGTCTACCGGGATCAGGAGTTCTCCAGTGACCTGCACGTGCGCGCGCTCAAACGCATCGAAGACGTGCGCCTGCTCAAGGCGCGTCAGTTCCCGGAGGATGCCGGTCCCATGGCACACCCGATCCGGCCGGAGAGCTACGTCGAGATCAACAACTTCTACACCCTCACGGTCTACGAGAAGGGCGCCGAAGTTGTCCGCCTGTACGACACCCTGCTCGGCGAGGACGGGTTCCGGCGGGGCATGGACCTGTACATCGAGCGCCACGACGGCTCGGCGGCGACCTGCGACGACTTTCGCCGGGCGATGGCCGACGCCAACGGCGTCGATTTCACCCAGTTCGAGCGCTGGTACGCGCAGGCCGGCACGCCGGAGCTGCGCGTGGACAGCCACCACGACGCCGAGCTGCAGCGGTTCACCTTGACCTTCAGCCAGCGGATACCAGGGCAGGCTGAAGCCGGACCGCTGGTGATCCCCGTGCGGCTCGGGCTGCTTGGCCGCGACGGCGGCGCCATCCCGCTGCGGCTGGCGTCAGACGCCGAGGCACCGCTCGAGCGCGTGCTGGTGGTCGACAGCCGCGTGGCGCAGTTCGTCTTCGAGGGCGTGGCGTCGCCGCCGGTGGTGTCGCTGTTGCGTGGGTTTTCAGCCCCTGTGACCCTGGTGCACACGGTCAGCGACGCGGACAACCTTGTCCTGTTGCAGCACGACAGCGACCTCTTCAACCGCTGGCAGGCGGCGCAGGACATGCTCGGCAGCCGCGTGCGCGCCCTCGCCGATGCCGCGGAGCCGGATGCGACGGCCGAACTGTCCGAGGCGGTCGTTGACGGGCTTGCGACGGTGTTGCGCGACGGCTCGCTGCCGCCGGGCGTGCGCGCCGAGGCGCTGACCCTGCCCGACGTGAACACGGTGACGGCCCAACTCGACACGGTCGATATCGACGCGGTCGACCGTGGCCTCACCGTGCTCAAGCGCAGCCTCGCTGAGCGGCTCGCACCGCACCTGCGCGCGGTCGTCGAGGCGCCGCGGTCGGCGCAGTTCTCGCTCACGCCCGACGCCGTCGGCGAACGCGCGCTGCGCGCGCTGTGCCTCGATTGGCTGAGTTGTTCGGACCCGAGCTGGGCGCATCCGGTGCTGGCCGATCAGTACCACAGCGCGGGCAACATGACAGACCGCCTGGCCGCGCTGCGCATCGTCACGCACGCCACCGACCCCGGCTACGAGGCGCTGCGGGCAGAACTGCTCGGCGACTACGAGCAGCGGTATACCGGTGACAAGCTTGTCATGGACAAGTGGTTCGCGTTGCAGGCGACCAGTCCGCGTGGGGCGGTGGTCGAGGACATCAGACGCCTCCGGCAACGGGCCGATTTCGACGTGCTCAACCCGAACCGGGCGCGCGCGCTGTTTGGCGTGTTTGCGTTCAACAACCCGGTGCGGTTTCACGCCGCCGACGGCAGCGGCTACCGCTTGCTGGGTGATTTCCTGGCCGATTACGACGCCATCAACCCCCAGACCGCGGCGCGGCTTGCGAGCGCGCTGGCGCAGTGGCGGCGGCACACGCCCGCGCGTCAGGCCCACGCCCGTGCGACCCTGTCGGCGTTGCGCGATCGCGAGGGGCTCTCGCGAGACACCTGGGAGATCGTGTCCAAGGCCTTGCATGACGCGTGACAGGGCGCCGTCCACGGGCCTGAACAGCGCGCGGGTGGCCATCGGGGTCTGTGTCGCGCTGTTTGCCCTCGGTCAGTTTCACCGCGCGGCGGGTTCGGTGTTCTCGCCGATCGTGATCGAGCGGTTCGCGCTCTCGGCCTCGGCGGTGGGCCTGCTGGTGTCGACCCTCTTTTTTGCCAGCGTGGTGGCGCAGGTGCCGGCGGGTGTCTGGCTCGACCGCGTCGGGCCTCGCCGTGCCCTGCTGGTGTCGTCCGCGTGTGTGGCGCTCGGCACGCTCGGCTTTGCCCTCGCCGACAGTCCCGCGGGCTTGATGGCGTCGCGTGCCACCATCGGCCTCGGCATGGCGGCGATTGGCGCCGGCAGCCAGGTCCTGCTCGCCCGCAGCGTCCCGGCGCGGCAATTCGGCTATGCCAACGGTCTGGTCGTCAGCCTCGGCGGCGTGGGCGGCCTGCTCGGCACCTTCCCGCTCGCGGTGGCCCTCGGCGCCTTTGCCTGGTCCACGGTTTTTGCCGCGGTGGCGTTCGTGAGCGTGCTGATTGCGGTGGCGATTCACCGCGCCGTGGCCGAGCCGCCGACACCGCAGCCGACGTCGTCATCGGCGGGCCGGGGTCTCGGCGTGCGACGGGTGCTGGCGCAACCCGACGTCGGCCGCATTCTCGCGTTGGCCGTGGTGAGCTACGCGCCGATCACCACCGTCACCGGCTTGTGGGGCGGACCTTACCTGCAGACCGTCTACCGCTTCGACCCGGCCCGGGCGGGCGCGGTGTTGATGTTGTTCTTCGCCGCGACCATTGCCGCGGGTTACAGCTTCGGTGTGCTGGACCGGTCAGTCCGACGCCGGCGACGACTGATCGTGGTGTCGGCGTTGGTGTCAGTCGGGTCACTGCTGTGTCTCGCGGTGTGGCCCGACGTGCGTGCCGAGCTTGCAATCGCGTTGCTGCTCCTGATGGTGTTCAGCCAGCAGTACTACGTGCCGTTGAGCGCGCACCTGCGTCGGGTGGTCGCGCCCGAGGGGCTCGGCCGTGCGGTGGCGGTGTTCACCTTCGTCGCGGTGTTGGCCATCCCGGTCATGCAAACCGGCTTCGGGCTCGTGCTCGATCTCGCGGCGGCGCTCGGCTGGCCGCCGCGCGAGCAGTACCGGCTGGCCTTCGCTGCGATGGCCGCGGTGATCGCCGTCTGCACCGCGGTGTACGCGGGCTCCCGCAACGCGGACGAAGCCGACTAGCGTGTCGCCCCGGCCGGGCAGATCACTTCGGCCACCACGAGGTTGCCCACGCGCGCGTCGCGGCGGTTGTTGTCCGACGCCCACACCAGTTTGAGGCCACGCTCACCGTTGGCCAACCAGACGCCGGGACTGAAACTCGCGTGCGGTTGGGCGAGGTAGCCTTGAGAGGAGTTGCCCCGCCCCGGGTTGGCGGCGAGGTCCCAGCCCATCCAGGCTGTGCGCACGCGCCAGGTGGCGTCCAGATCGACCAGCAACAGCGGTGTGGTTTGGGCGTCGCTGGCGCTGTCCTCGTTGCCTCCCTGGTAGAAGCTCAGCAGCACCTCAGCGCGGTCGGGCGCCGCCGAGACGTGAGCCGCCGGCACGCCGTTCTGAAACCGTTCGCGAAAGTTGAGGTGTTGTCGCCAGGTCAGCGAGTCGAGGTCGACTGTGTACAAGCCCTGCACCAAGCCCCGTGGCGGGCTCGACAGGCCCCGCCAACCCTGCGGCGGCTGTGAGCCGGCGATGACGAAAAACTCGCGCCCGTTGCTGTTTTGCATCACGTCGAAGTGCGAGGGCCGCCCGATCACCAGCTTGCCCGACGTCGCCTCGAAGCGGGCGGTGTCGAACACGCGCACCTGCTGCGTGCCGCGGCTGCCGGCGAATTGCGTCCCGTACAGCGCGTCGAACTGAGCCTGCACGATCACGTGCTTGCCTGAGGGGCTCAACGCCTGCCAGTCCATGTTGCGACGGCCCGCGAGACCCGGAAACGTGGCGTGCGAAATCACGTCGGCGGTGCGGGGGTTGAAGACCACGACAACGGCGTCCTCGCCGCGGGCAAACTTGGTCACCAGGCGGTCCCCGGAGGCCGACAACGCCCCCTGGCCATGGTGTCCTTCGAGCCTGAGCGCGTCGGCGTTCGGCAGGTCGAGGTGGCGGGCGAGCTGGGCGCGCGTGAACGCCGGCGTGTGCGTGTCGGTTTCGACGTCGTAGCGCACCACCGCGTGCGTGCTTTGCGAGACATAGTACGCCGTGTCGTCGTCCACCGGATCCCACAGCCAATCGAGCAGTGGGCCGTTGTCCTGCACGGTACGGACAGGCTTGTATTGCATACCGTCGAACAGCACGCGCTGCTCCTTGCCGTGGCTGACCAGCCAGCGGCCCGTGGCCGAAAAGGCACTGTGTTGGCTGTACTCGTGTCGGGTGTTGAGCGTTTCAGGCGCGATGCCGGCGGCCTGCAACACCGCTTTGTCGGCGACGTGGTGCACGCGCAACGCGTGGCCGTTGCGCTGGGTCGGGTGCGTCCAGACGGTGTCCTCCCCGGGGTCGGGGAGGTGCGGCGGAATCGGTACCCAGGTGCGCGCCAAGGCGCGCGGCACCGTTTCGAAGGTCGGCTCGCACACTGCGACGGCGACGCCCGGTGCGAGCGCGGCCACGAGAATCCAGACCATCGGGTGTTTAGACACGCCGCTCCAACGCGCTGAGGCGTTTTTCGATGCGGGCCACTGAGACCTTGTCACGGGTGCCGAGTTCCTGTGCGAACAACGAGATGCGGAGCTCTTCAAACAGCCAGCGCACGGCCAGCCAGTCGCCGTCAAAGCTCAGATCGTCGTCGAGCGCGGTCGGCAGTGACTTGAAGCGTTCCCACAAGGGTAGGAGGTCCGTGCGCAGCCGCCGGTCCTTGTCCGGCGCTCTGTCGATTGCGTCGAGCCGGCGGTCGATCGCCTTGAAAAACACCGGCATGCGTTTGAGCTGCTCGGCCGGGGTGGCGGACAGCATGCCGGGGTAGATCAGGTGGTCGATCTGGTCGCGGATGTCGGCAACCGGCTCCACCCAGGCCAGCGAGCTGCTTCGCCGTATCCGCTGCTCGACGGTTGCGCAGGCGTCGAGCGCGGTGACCAGGTGCTCGCTGAGGCGGTTGGCGGCGCCCTGCAGGTCGCGTCGGCCCGACGCGAGCGTCTCGAGAAAGGCTTCGCGGGTGCGCGCGGGCGCGCGGCCCGCGAGGAAGACCGCGTCGAGTGCGCTGTCGAGCAGGTCCGCTTTGAGTTCGTCGACGGTGCCGCGCCCGGCGAAACGGAGCGCGAGTTTGTCGAGCGATTTCAATTGCTTGTTGAGGTAGCGGATCTCGTCGCGCAGGTGCAGTGCGAACAGGCGACGCAGGCCGAGCCGGTGCTCGCGGCTCGCCTGTGCCGAGGCGCCGTAGACGCGGATGGCGACCGTGTCGCCGTGGTCGACGAGTGCCGGGTAGCCGGACAGCGCGATGCCGGCCTGGTCGATGTCGACCTGCTCGGGCAGATCGCCGAAGCGCCAGTCGGTCAGGCCGTCGCGCTCGAGGCTGTTGTCGGGGCTGTCAGAGAGGCTCTCTTCGACCTGGCCCTCGAACGCGCGCTGCAGGGCGCCGAGGTCGCGGCCGCTCGCCAGCACCGTGCCGTCGCTCGCCAGCACTTCGAACCGCATGAAGAGGTGTGCAGGCAGCGCGGTGGGGTCCCAGTCGGACACCGCGATGTCGAGACCGCGGCTGGCCTTCAGCCTGGCCGAGAGTGCGCGCGTCAGGGTGGTGTCGGACGGTGTGATGTCGGCCAACAGTGCGCGGGCGACGTCCGGTACCGGCACCACCTGCTTGCGGCTGGCCTTCGGCAGCGAACGCAGCAGGGCCTCGATCTTCTCGTACATCAAGCCCGGCACGATGTACTCGCACTGCGCCGCGCCCACCCGGTTCAGCAGCACCACCGGGATGCTCAGGGTGACCCCGTCGTCGTCGGCGCCGGGCGCGAAGTGGTAGCGCAGTGGCAGCGTGGCGCCGGCGATGTCGATGTGGTCGGGGAAGCTCTCGTAGGCGACCGGTGCCGCGTCCTCGAGCATGACGTCGGCGGTGTCGAAGTACAGCAACCGCGGCGTCTCGCGCTCGACCTCGGTGCGCCAGGTCTCGAACGCCGGCTGGTTGTACACGTCGGCGGGCAGGCGCGCATGGTAGAACGCGGCGAGCGTTTCCGGGTCGACTTGCAGGTCCCGGCGTCGCGACTTGTCTTCGAGCGCACGCACCGAGTCGAGCAGTGCCAGATTGTGGGCGAGAAACGCGCCCTGGGTGTTGAGCTCGCCTTCCACCAGCGCGTGGCGGATGAAGATGTCCCGGGCGCCGGCCGGGTCGATCGGGCCGTAGTTCACCCGCTTTTTCGGGTTGACGATCAGGCCGTAGAGCGACACCTTGGCGTAGGCACCGACCTGGCCGCGTTTGCGTTGCCAGCGCGGACTGAAATAGCTGTACTTCACCAGGTGCGGCGCGAGCGCCTCCAGCCAGCGCGGGTCGATCGGCGCCACGCAGCGGGCAAACACGCGGCTGGTTTCAACGATTTCCGCCGCAACCAGCCAGCTGGGGCCGCGCCGGCGCAGGCTCGAGCCGGGGAAAATGTGCATCTTTCTGCCGCGCGCGCCGGCGTAGTCGCCCTTGTCGGTCTTGCGCGCGATGTGCGACAGCAGGCCGGCCAACACCGCGCGGTGCACGTTGTCCGGTGGCGCTTCGGTGTCGTTGCGCCGCAGCGAGAGGCTGCTGCAGGCCTCCGCAAGCTGCCGGCGGATGTCGATCCACTCACGCACCCGAAGCGGGCTGAGGAACTGCGCCTTGCACCACTTGCGAAAGCCGTTGCCCGACAGGGCGCTGCGTTGCACCGTGACCAGGCTCCAGAGGTTGGTGAAACTCAGAAAATCCGAGCTCTCGTGGCGGTGCTCGGCGTGGGCCTGGTCGGCGCCGGCCTGCGCCTCGAGCGGGCGTTCGCGCGGGTCCTGCACCGAGAGCGCCGAGACAACCGTCAGGACCTCGTCGAGGCAGGCTTCGTTGTCGGCGGCGAGTAGCATGCGGGCGAGGCGCGGGTCGACCGGCAAGCGCGCCATGCGCCGCCCCAGTTTGGTCAGCGCGCGCCGCTCGTCGACCGCGCCGAGTTCCTGCAGCAGCAGATAGCCGTCGTTGATGAAGCGCCGCTCGGGGGCCTCGACAAAGGGAAAGTCCTCGACCGCGCCCAGGCGCAACGCCGCCATTTGCAGGATTACCGACGCGAGGTTGGTGCGCAGGATCTCGGGGTCGGTGAAAGCGGGGCGCGCGTTGAAATCGTCCTCGCTGTACAGGCGGATTGCGACGCCGGGTGCCTCGCGGCCGCAGCGGCCCGATCGCTGGTTCGCCGACGCCTGCGAGATGGGCTCGACCGGCAGGCGCTGCAGTTTCGAACTCGCCGAGTAGCGCGACACCCGCGCGGTGCCGGTGTCGATCACGGCGCGGATGCCGGGCACGGTGAGCGAGGTCTCGGCCACGTTGGTGGCCAGCACGACGCGACGGCGGTCGCCGCGTTTGAAGATCTTCTGCTGCTCGGCGTGCGAGAGTCGGCCGAACAACGGCAGCACCTCGAGCCCGCGCAACCGTTTCGATTGGCTCGCGTGCCTGCTGAGGGCCGCGCTTGCATCACGGATGTCACGTTCGCCCGGGAAGAAGATCAGGATGTCCCCGTCGACGGCGGCAGCGAGCTCCTCAGTGGCGTCGATCAGCGCCGCCAGCGGGTCGGTCTCGCGGCCGGACTCGGTGTCGACCGTCGGCCGGTAGCGAAGCTCGACCGGGTAGGTGCGTCCCTCGACGCGCACGATCGGCGCCGGCGTGTCGCCGTGTGTGAAGTGGGCCGCGAAGCGCTCGGGGTCGATGGTGGCCGAGGTGATGATGAGCTTGAGGTCTGGTCGGCGCAGCAGCAATTGCGCGAGGTAGCCGAGCAGGAAATCGATGTTGAGCGAGCGCTCGTGGGCCTCGTCGATGATCAGCGTGTCGTAGGCGTTCAGCCAGGGGTCGCGCTGGATCTCGGCGAGCAGGATGCCGTCGGTCATCACCTTGACACGCGCCGTTGGCGACACCGTGTCGGAGAAACGCACGGTGTGGCCGACCACCGCGCCGGGCTCGGTCTGCAACTCGCGCGCTATGCGGTCGGCAACGGTGCGCGCGGCGATACGCCGTGGCTGGGTGTGGCCGATCAGCCCGTGGGTGCCGCGGCCGAGTTCCATGCAAAGTTTCGGCAGCTGTGTCGTCTTGCCGGAGCCCGTGTCGCCGCAAACGATCACCACCGGGTGGGCCGCGATGGCCTCGCGCAGCGGATCGCGCGCCGCAGACACCGGCAGTGCCTCGGGGTAGCTCAGCGTGATCGGCGCCGCGCGGCGGGCGTCGACCACCGCGACCGATGCACGCACGCGTGTCTGCAGCTGTGTCAGGGCATCGATGTCCGGCTGGTCGGTACGCGCACGTGCGGCGAGCGCGGTGATGTCGCGGCGCAAACGGTGTCGGTCCCGGGTCTGCACGGCGTCGAGTTGGCCGCGCAGGGACGAGAGGGTTGGCATGGTCACGGTGAAGGGGTCACAAAGGCGTTTGCCGGCGGTCGGCCCACGGCAGTGTACGCCTCGCGGGGTGCGGCACAAGCCCGGGCGCCACGCTTCAGGCGCTGTGTTGAACCGGGTGGAAGGGGCGTGCGACGCTGTGTGGCACGTCACGAAGGGGGTGCTGTTGGTGATTGCACGTTGGCTGGCAATGCACTGGCAGGGGCGCGTGCCCTTCTGGGTGACGTTGGCGGTGTTGCTGGTCGGGCTGCGGGTGGGCCTGGGCCTGCTGCAGGGCGCGGTTCCCCGCTCGGCCCTGGTGGTCTGGCTGGCTTTGAGCCTGGTGGTGTGCACGTGGCAGGTGGTCGGCGGCTGGCGTGCCATCGATCGGCACACGCGCTCGCTCGGCAGTGCGGTGGGCGGGTGGTTTGGCTACGCGGCCCTCACGCTGGTGTTGGCCCTGACCGCCGTGCAGGCGCTCGATGCCGCCGCGCGGCGCGGCCACGTGGCCCCGCCACCGGCGCCGCCGGCCGAGGTATTCACGTTGCCGCGCCTCGACGGCGGTCGCACGGTGGTGATCGAGGGTGAAATCGGCTGGCAGCACCACAGCGCGGTGCAGGCTGCGTTGGCAAGCGAGCCCGGGATCGGCCGCGTCCTGCTGCGCAGCGAGGGCGGTCTCGTCATGGCGGCGCGTGCAATTGCGGCCGACATCGAGCCACACGCTCTCGAGACGCGCAGCGACACGCGGTGCTATTCGGCGTGCACCCTGGTGTTTCTCGCCGGAGCCGATCGGCGCCTTGGCGCCGGTGCCGAACTCGGCTTCCACCAGTACAGTGTGCGGGCGCCGGTCCAGCGCGCGCTGGTCGACACGGCCGAGGCGCAGCGCCGAGACCAGGCCTACCTGCGCCAGCGCGGGGTTTCGGCTGCCTTTGTCGAGCAGATCTACCAGGCCCCCGCCGAGGCCATGTGGGTGCCAGACCCCACCACGCTGCTGCAAGCCGGTGTGTTGACGGCGCCCTGATTCCGGTCCGCTCGGGAACCAACGGCGTGAACGGCAGTCAGCACCCAAGACGGGCGACGCGTCCACCGATCTGAACACGAGGTGACACCATGCGATTCTGGCTACCGTTGGTTCTGATGATCGGCCTGGCACCGGCAGTGCACGCGAACGACACCGAACCCACACAGGTGATCGACGCGCAAATTGCCGCGTTCCAGGCCAACGACCTCGACACGGCCTTCTCGTTCGCGTCGCCCACGATCAAACGCATCTTTGGCACGGCCGAGCGATTCGGTCGCATGGTGCAGCGGAGCTACCCGATGGTGTGGCGACCGGCACGTGTGCGGTACGGTCAATTTTCCGACGGCGGTGTGCAAACGGTGTTTTTCACTGACACCACGGGTTCGGTGTTCGAAGCGCGCTACGAGATGCTGAAGACCGAGTCCAGCTGGCAGATCAATGGCGTGTACGTGCGGCAGGCCGGCGTCGGCGCCTGAGCACACAACGCCAACGGTATTCGAAAAGCCCGTCAGCGACGGGCTTTTCGACTCAGGGCGTCAGCCCATGTGGAAGAAGCACAGCTTGTTGCCGTCCGGGTCGTGCACGTAGGCGCCGTAGAAACCGTCCATGCGTTGACCCGGAGCGCCCGCGTCGGTAGCGCCGAGTGACAGGGCCTTCTCGTACAGTGCGTCAGCACCCTCGGGCGAGCCACCCGGGATAGCGACCATCTGGCCATTGCCACAGCTCTGGTCCTCACCGTTTGCCGGCGTACACACTGCAAGCATGGCGCCGTTGTCGTCGGTGCCGTAGAACTTGATACGGTCGAGGCCAAATTTCTGTTTGCCGCCCACCAGGGCGAGCAGCTCATCGTAGAACGCGAGGGCGCGGTCGAGGTCCGTGGAACCCAGGGTTGCATAACCAATCATCAGATGTGGTCTCCGTATGGCGACGCGGTGGCCGCGGTGGTGTGGCGCAGGCAGGTGCCTGCAGGCGTAAGGGGTGGCCGGTCACAAGCCCCGCAGGTGTCCGGACTTGATCCAGACTCGGGCACCATGGGGCCCGGCGGTGGCGTTCAGGGTGGTGCCAACCGGCACGCGCAGCCAGGAGTGCTTTCGCAAACGGTCGCCCTGCTCGTCAAAGCCGCCGTCGAGCACCAGCACCTCGGCGCCACCTGAAGCGTCGACGTCGACCACGGCGCCGGGCTCCCACTGCTCGACGCGGACATTCTCGAAGGCATCCTTGTACAAGGGTGACACGCTGACACCGTCGCGGTGTCGGTCTGGCACCGCGCCCAGCTTGTCCAGCTTGGCGTGCACGAAGGTGCGGTCGTCGGGCTGGAACTGCCAGAGCTTGACGAAAATCACGCAGCCGGGCTTTGACCCGGGTGTGTGCCGGGACTGCGGCGGGTTGCGGATGTAGCTGCCCTCGGGCCACTCGCCGTAGTCGTCTTCGAACACGCCCTCGAGCACGATGAACTCTTCGCCACCCGTGTGCACGTGCGAGGAGAAGGCGCTGCCAGGGGCGTAGCGGACGATGGTCGTGACCCGCTCGTCTTCGGTGTCGACCCGGTCGAGGCGCCGGCGGTCGACGCCGGGCATGGGGGATTTCTCCCACTCGATCTCATCTGCGTGCAGCAGCACGCGCTGGGCAAAATCGGCGTTGACGTCCATTTGGGCCTCCGGCTGGGGCGAATCGGGGAGTGTTGGGCTATATTCTATCTATCACTAGATAGATTGCAAGGGCCAATTTTTTACCGCGTGCCTTGTGCAGGTGAGGTGGCGGCCGACGACAGCGCCCCGGGCGGGCGTGCTGGGCGTCAGCGCAACAGGCTGGTGTAGAGCCGTTGTTGGGCGGTGAGGCTCACGGTGTCGCCGTGGACCCGGTCGACCAGCAGCGCGCCCTCGATGCCCGACACCATCACGCTGGCGAGGTCTGCCGGGGCGAGGTCGCTGTTCACTTCGTCGGCGTGCGCGCTCAGTTCGCGTGTCAGCCAGCTCGCCATCTCGGTGAAGAACCGGCGCAACGCGGTGCGGTTTTCGGCGGACAGGGATTCGAGTTCGGCGGCCAGCATGCCGCACAGGCACAGGCTGTCGGAGCGCGCGACGTCTTCGATCACCGCCATGAAGGCGGTGAGCTTGCGCTTGAGCGACCAGGGCTCCGCTGCGATCGCCTCGAGCTTGGCCATGAAGGTCGTGGTGTACTGCTCGATCAGCGCCTGGGCGAGGTCGGACTTCTCGGGGAAGTGGTAGTGCACACTCGAGGATTTGATGCCCACTTCGTTGGCCAGGGTGCGGAAACTCAAGCCACGCAGGCCGCTCTTCTGGACGCTCGACTGCGCCACGTCGGTCAATTTCTGTCGGTTATCGGCCATCGGTTGCTCGGCTCCCCGGTGCGGCGGCGTCCGCGGTGCGTGACGCTGGAGCCGGGACCCTACCGCAAATGCCTATCTATGGGTAGGTTCAGGCCGTCGGTGCCGGAGGTGTGCTGTTCAGGTCGAGGGTGGGGATCAGGCGATCGATCACGTGCTCGGCGGAGGTGAGGCGGGTGGCGTCGTCGGCGACCTGGTTCAACGGCCCGTCGACGAACAGCACCGCCAAGCCGTGCAAGGTCGACCAGACCAGCAGTTCCTGATCGCTCAGGTGGTCCGGGTCGCAGTCCCTGAGGGCGTCGCCGAACCCGGCCGTCAGTTGCCGGGTCAGCGTGGCGGTGGCTGCGCGGTATTGCTCGTCTTGGGCGTAGATGGTGTCCTCGCGCCACATGGCGCGAAACAGCGCCGGCTTCTCGATCGCGTAGCGAACGTAGGCGAGCGCGATCGGCCGAAACGTGGTGTGGTTGGTGGCGGCCTCGGCCAGCGCCGCCGAGAGCTGCTGCAGGGCGCGCGTGGCAAACGCGGTCAGCAGCGCCCGCTTGTCCGGGTAGTGCCGGAACGCCGACGACGGCGAGACGCCGAGCTGCTTGGCGCAGGCGCGCAAGCTCACGGCCTCGAGCCCGAAACGGGTCGCGAGGTCCTCCACCGCATCGAGCAGAGACTCGGCGAGGTTCCCGTGGTGGTAGCTGTCGCGGTGCTTCTTCATGGCCCTATGTTAACAGTGTTCACTTTTTTTCTGCCACCCCCTTGATTTTTGGCCGTGTGGGTCGTACCTTTATGTGAACGGTGTTTACATTAACTCGGATCGAAGCCGCCCGTGAACACCGTTGGGCACCGCTTTGACCACATGAGGAACCGAATATGACTCACACGAACGCCAAACAGACCCACTGTGCTTTCTCGGGCCAAAAGGGCAACTGGAGTGGCCGCAACATCGCCGCCATGGTGGTTGGCTTTGTGTTGTTCTGGCCGGTGGGGCTCGTGCTGCTCTACTGGAACATCACCGGTCGCGATGTCCGCGACTTCCCGGCCGCCGTCCGCGGCGTCTGGTCGAAGGTCGCCCGGCGCGGCGAAGACAGCGGCGCCGACCACGACAACGTCGTCTTCAACGAGTACCAGGAGACACAGTACGACCGCATCCGTGAGATCAAGGCGGAAATCGAAGAACGCGCGCGCCGCTTCGCCACGTTTCGCGCCGACGCCAAACGCCGCCAGGACGAAGACGAATTCAACCGCTTCATGGCGAGTGCGCCGGTGGTCGACGGCGGCAACGGCTGACCGCCGACCGCACCCGGCCGGCCCCGCTCGGGTACCGGCCGCGGCAGATTCACCGGTTTCTTTATATGCACTCAAATAATCTGGCTGACGGCCGATACCGTCCCTGAAACCGCGTCGCGCGCTCGCCTGCCCGGGCGACACCGCGCGGCCGCGCGCTGTGAGGCACCGACCTGGCGCAGCGCGTTGCACCCAGCCCCAGCCCCGGTCAGGGATCGGGTGTCGAAGCGTCCACTGACCTCGATCGGTCCTCACACACCGGTGTCTTTTTGTGTTCGGAGGTGTCGGATGGACATGATTCAGTGCATCTACTGCAGCAAATCGGTCGATGGGGAGCTCACGGCCAGCGCGCTTGACGCGTTGCTCGAGCAGAGTCGGGTGAACAACGCGGCGATCGACGTGACCGGCATGCTGCTGTACGAATCGGGGGCGTTTTTTCAAGTGCTCGAGGGCGATCGCGAAGTGGTCGAGCGGCTCTACAAACGGCTTGAGCGCGATCCGCGACACCAGGGTGTGATCAAGTTGATCGTCGAGCCGATCTCGGAACGCAGCTTTGGCAGCTGGTCGATGGGCTACCCACGGGTCTCACGCGAGGAGCTGGCGCAGATCGACGGCATGAACGACTTCTTCTCCCAGGGCAAGTCGTTTCTCGAGCTCGAGGAGGGGCGAGCCAAGACGCTGCTCGACGCCTTCAAAGGGGGGCGCTGGCACTGAGGATGGGGCGCTCGGCGGAGGCCGGCTGGTCTGAGGACATGGCGGCGACCGACAGGGCCTGACCGTCCGAGCGTCAGGTCTGAAACCGGCTTGCCACAAAGCCGCCGAACGCGCGGTTCTTCAGGCCCGCGCGCGACTCCGGTGCACTGACAAACCAGATCGGGGCGTCGGCGGCGGCCAGCGCGCCCGGCAGGACTTCGACCAGACGGCCGTCGCGCAGCTCGTCCTGGACCGCGAGCCGCGATTTGATGGCGATGCCGAGCCCGTTGACGGCTGCATCGGTCAGCATGTCCGAGTTCGAGACGAGGATATTGCGCGTGGCAGTGAACGGGCGCTCGCCACCGAGCGGGGTGCGAAGCGGCAAGCGCATTTGCCAAGGCAGGCACACCCAGCTGTGCGCGTCGAGCGTGTCGATGTCGGTGGGCGCGCCGGCATCGGCAAGGTACGACGGCGCGGCGCAGAGCACCCGCTCGTTGTCGGCGATGCGCCGCGCCAACAACCCGCTGTCTTTCAGTTGGCCCACCCGCACAGCGCAATCCTGGCCCTCCTCGACCAGCGAGACGAAGCGGTCGACGGCGAGAAACTCGAGGCTCAGTTCGGGGTGCGCGCGTTTGAACGGGGCCAGCGCGGGCAGGATGTAGCGCGACAGTATCCACGGGGACAGTGTCACGCGCAGGTGGCCGCGCAAGGCCGTGCGGGTGCCGCCCGCGTCGTCGCGCGCCGCCGCCAGGTCGTCGAGCACCGGCTCGATGCGGTCGAGGTAGCGTTGCCCTTCGTCGGTCAGCTGGAAACTGCGGCTGTTGCGGTGGAACAGGGTCAGCCGCAGGGCGCGCTCCAACTTCGCAATGCGGTGGCTTGTGGTCGCCGGTGAGATACCCAGTTGCTGGGCTGCCGCGGTGATGCCCCCGCGGTGCGCGACGGTCACGAAGGTGCTGAGGTCATCCACACTGTACATTTGAAAATATCGAATGCAGCTTTCAGAAATACCGCGTTGTTTTAGATATGTTCGAATAATACGGTGTGAGACGTCAACCAACCGAGGACGTCCCCATGTCGAAAAACGCCCGATCCTGGCTGCACGCAATGGCCTTGGGGCTGACTGTGTCGGCCGGCCCCGCTGTTGCCACCGGGTTCGAAATCGTCGCCACCTTCGGGGCGGCGCACCCACCCGGCAACCTGGCCATCGGCCCGGACGGTCGGATGTTCATGAGCGTTCACGAGTTCTACGGTCAGCCGCTGCGCGTGGTCGAGGTGCTGGCCGACGGTGCCGTGCAGCCCTACCCCGACGCCGCGTGGTCCGCTGCGCCGAGCGGGGACGGCCCCGGCCTGAACGGTGTGCTCGGGCTGCGAGCCGACCGCAACGGGGTGCTGTGGATGCTCGACGGTCAGTCCGAGGCGCGGGCGGGGCGTGTCGTCGCCTGGGACACCCGGTCTGAATCGTTGCACAGCGTGCACTACCTGGCGGCGCCGGTGACGCGCGCGAGCTCGTTCCTCAATGACCTGGCCGTCGACCTGGAGCACAACGCCGTCTACATCTCGGACACCGGTGATGGACGCAATTCCGCGCTGATTGTGCTGGACCTCGACACCGGCCGCGCCCGGCGCGTGCTCGAGGGGAGCCACTACACGGTTCCCGAGGACATCGACATGGTCATCGACGGTCGCACGATCGAGCTCGGGGGCCAGCCGGCGCGCATCGGTGTCAACCCGATCACGGTCGACCCCACCAACACCTGGGTCTATTTCGCCCCGATGAGCGGCACGTCGATGTACCGGGTGCGCACGGCCGACCTGAACGACGCCGCGTTGGGCCCGTCTCAGTTGCTCGAGCGGGTGGAGCGCTACGGCGACAAACCCATCTCGGACGGCTCCACCGTCGATGCCGACGGCAACGTGTACATAACGGCCATGGCCGACGATGCCATTGGTGTGGTGCGGCCGAGTGGCGAGTACAGCGTGTTGTACCAGTCCGCTGACGCGTTGCCCTGGCCGGACGGCTTTGCGATGGGGGTCGACGGTCACGTCTACGCGACGGTCAACGAGCTGCACCGCAGCCCCGTGCTGAACGGTGGCACCCTGGCAACCACGGGGCAATTCAAGATCGTGCGGTTTCCCGCACTTGGAGGGGCCGTCAGCGGCCGCTAAGCTCGACACCCCCGCCCGCCTTTCATCGACGCGAGTCCACTCGTGTCAGGAGTCAACAGCATGTCAGAGAACGACCCGTACACGCCCCCTGCCGTCTGGACCTGGGATGACGCCAGTGGCGGCACCTGGGCGTCGATCAACCGACCGACCGCGGGGGCCCAGACGGACATGGTGCTGCCGCGCGGTGAGCACCCCCTGCAGTTGTATTCGCTGGGCACGCCGAACGGTCAGAAGGTCACCATCCTGCTCGAGGAGCTGCTCGAGCACGGCGTGCCGGGGGCGGAGTACGATGCCTTCCTGGTCCGCATCGGCGACGGTGAGCAGTTCGGCAGTGGCTTTGTCGAGCTCAACCCGAACTCGAAGATCCCGGCCCTGTTCGACGTCGAGCGTGGCGTGCGGGTGTTCGAGTCCGGCGCAATCCTGTTGTACCTGGCTGATCGCTTCGAGGCCTTCCTGCCGGCGGACCCCGCCGGCCGAACGGAGGCGCTGAACTGGCTGTTCTGGTTGCAGGGCGCAGCACCCTTTGTCGGTGGCGGCTTCGGGCATTTTTACAAGTACGCCCCAATCAAGATCGAATACGCGATCAACCGCTACACGATGGAAACCAAGCGTCTGCTCGACGTGCTCGACCAGCGTCTGGCGCAGGCCGACTACGTCGGCGGCTCGCAGTACGGTATCGCCGACATCGCGATCTGGCCCTGGTTTGGTGCGCTGGTGCTCAACACGATCTACGACGCCGGTGCCTTTCTTTCAGTTCGGGAGTACCCGCACGTACGGCGGTGGGCCGAGGCAGTCGCTGCGCGGCCCGCAGTGCAGCGTGGGAAACGTGTGAACCGCACCGAGGGAGAGGGCGCCGTGCCCGAACGGCACAGTGCGGCTGACTTCGGCGATTGAAAAAAGTGGCGGGCGAGGGGCCGTCCATGGCCTGTAATATAGAGATAACCTTGCAATCGGCGTCCCGCCGCCTCGCCCACCGTTCTCATCCCTGAAAACACCAGTCTGCCGTCACTCGGCAATGAAATTGACGAGCTTCCCGATCAGTTCGCCCTGACGCTTGAAGCCGGTCTTGGCGAACACGGATTTCAGGTGGTTCCGGACCGTGTACACGGTGATGTGGTTGGCCTCGGCGATTTCCTTGAGGTCCATGCCGTTGACCAGCGCCCGCACCACGCGTGTTTCCGCACACGACAGGCCGTAGGCCGCTTGCACCAGCTCGTCTCGCAGGTCCGGTTTCTTGTCGGGTGAAAACAGGGTGATCAGCACGTGCACCTGTTTGTCCGCTGCCGAGGACTCGTGCAGCACCCAGGGGCAGAAATCCAGCACGTAGGGCATGTCACCGCTCGGCCGGTCGACCGCGATGGGCGTCGGCATGGCACGGCCGTTGAGGGCTTCGAGGGTCTGCTTGAAACTGGACCTGTAGCGCTGGTCGAGGGCCGAGTCGTCGAGACGCAGGTAGCCGTCTTCGGTGTGGATGCCGTCGCCCTCCCGCAGCAGGTCAAGCGCGTTGTCGGTGCACTCGACGATGCGGCCGAAGTTGTCCAACAGCACGTGCGCCTGTTGCTTGGAGCAACTGGTGGTCTCGTAGAACTGCCGTTGCAGGGTGATCCCGCGCATGCGCCTGAACAGCGCCAACGCCTGGCTGAGCTGTGGGTAGATGCCGTCCAGCGCCGCCAGGGTGTCAGCCTCGAAGGTGCCCTGACCGGTCTCGCTGATCACCGTTAGGGCGACGTGCGAGGCGTGGTCGCGCTGAGAGCAGATGCTGAGCGCATCGGCCATGTGGTGGCGCGGCATGAAGCTCTGGTACCACGCGGTGTCACGGCGGTCGTTTGCACTGACGTCGCGGCTGGCGACAAACAGGTTGGTGTTGAGCAGGGTGCTCGCGTTGCGGTAGTGGCGCCACACGTTGTGGCGGTGGTGGGATGAGAGAAACTCCCTGGACTCATCCTCGTCCACGCCGATTGACATGAACGACTGGGGCAGGGTGTCGGCTGCGTGGTACTCGCCGTAGGTGGCGCGCTCCTGGCGCGTCGCATCGCACAGCGCACTCAGCAGCGGTTGAATGTCCCCTGTGCTGGGGGTGGTGTACGCAGTGTTAAGCAGGCGTTGTTGATCCATGCTGATGAACCTCTCCCTTGTCAAAGCCTTGTCTGGCGCGAGGACGCGTGTCCCGAGAAGCCGCCCAACCGCCTTGCCAAGTCGTTACTTGACATTTGGCGTTGGCGTGAAATCCATCCTAGTGCAAAGCAATTTGATTCATCATGGCCATAGCGGGGTAACCCATTTGGGTAATGGGGAATCGGCTGTGGTGACATAATGTGAGTAAAAAATGACGTGCCGATCAGAATCTGGCCAAGGCCCGATCAGGCAGAGGCCTGATGGCACCGCTGCCTCCGGCGGGATGGACTTTCAGGTCATTGTATTCATTAAAGAAAACGGCTTGGCAAGCGCAGTCGACCGGGCGAAGTTGGGCCGATTGTGCGCGTGAACACAGTCCATCCAGGCTGTTGACAATCGGAAAAAAATCACGCTGAAACGGACTAAACAGCTATAAATTTCACGTAATTTCTTTTTATTTCACGATAAGTTCACGACTTCAGCGTCCAAAGCGACTGCCACCAGGCGTGTTGCTGCCCGGTTGGGGTCAGGTTGGGGCCGGTTTCGGCTCGGTCAGGGTGGCAACGTTGCAATGGCCGGTCGGTCGCCACCGGTCCGCGGTTCAGACGCTGGCGTAGCGGTCGGCGGCCTCGCCGAGCCAGCGGGCGAGCAGGCGGGGAATGCGGCGGCGGTGTGCGCTGCGCAGCGCCGTGGTGGCCTGGGCCACGTCCGGCAGCAGCGCACGGTCGAGGCCGAGGTCGGCCACGCGGAACGCCAGGTCGCCGGTCTGGCGGGTGCCGAAGATCTCACCCGATCCGCGCAGCAGCAGGTCCTTCTCGGCGATTTCAAACCCGTCGTTGGTGTCCCGCAGCACCTGCAGACGCTCGCGGGCGGTGTCGGCCAACGGTGGGCTGTACAACAGCACGCAGGTGCTCTCGGCGCTGCCGCGGCCGACACGGCCCCGCAGCTGGTGCAGTTGGGCGAGACCGAGTCGCTCGGGGTTCTCGATGATCATGAGCGAGGCGTTCGGCACGTCGACGCCGACTTCGATCACCGTGGTGGCCACGAGCAGACCGGTCACGCCCTGTTTGAACGCCTGCATGCGCGTTTCTTTCTCGACCGCTTTCAGGCGGCCGTGCACGAGCCCGACCGTGTGGGGTTCGAGGGCGTCGGCCAACGCAATGCTGGTGTTCTCGGCTGCCTCCGCGGCGAGCGATTCGGATTCCTCGATCAAGGTGCAGACCCAGTACGCCTGCCGGCCCTCGGACAGCGCGGCGGCGACCCGTTGCACCACGTCGCCGCGGCGCTTGGTCGACACCGCCACGGTGGTGACCGGTGTTCTGCCGGGCGGCAGCTCGTCGATCACGGAGTAATCGAGGTCCGCGCACGAGGTCATCGCCAGGGTGCGCGGGATGGGTGTCGCGGTCATGATCAGCTGGTGCGGCACGGCGTCGGCGTGGGGCCCTTTGTCACGCAGGGCTTGCCGTTGTGCCACGCCAAAGCGGTGTTGTTCGTCGATGACGATCAGGCCGAGGTTGTCGAAGCGCACGTCGTCCTGAAACAACGCGTGCGTGCCGACGGCGATGTCGGTGTGGCCGCTAGCGATGTCCGACTGGCTGGCACGCCGCTGCGGAGCGCTTTGCTTGCCGGACAGCCACCCGACCGAGATGCCGAGCGGGCTGAACCAGGCGTCGAAGTTGTGGAAGTGCTGTTCGGCCAACAACTCTGTCGGTGCCATCAGGGCCACCTGGACGCCGCTCTCGATCGCTTGCGCGGCGGCGGCGGCCGCCACCACGGTTTTGCCCGACCCGACGTCGCCTTGCACCAAACGCTGCATCGGGTGGGGCTCGGCGATGTCGGCGACGATCTCGGCGATCACGCGGTGCTGTGCGCGGGTCGGCTCGAACGGCAGCCGCTCGATCAAGGCCGCGCGCACGTGCCCGGCGGCGTCGAGCGTCGGGGCCCCGCGCGAGCGCGCCCGGTCGCGCAGGTTGAGCATCGCCAGGCGGTGCGTCAGCAGCTCCTCGAAGGCGAGCCGTTTGCGCGCCGGGTGGCTGCCGTCAAGCAGCGCGGCGATATCGGTGTCCTGGGCGGGGCGGTGCAGGGTGCGCAGTGCCTCGTGCAGCGACGGCAGGTCGAGGTCGCCGGTGGGCACGTCGGCCAGCAGGTCGTGTACGTCCGCGCCTGCGTCGAGCAGAGTCAGTGCCTGGTCGCTGAGTTTGCGCCAGGTCGCCTGGTGCATGCCCTCGGTGCTCGGGTAGACCGGGGTCAGGCGGTCGTCGAGCGTGTCGTCGTCGTCGCCGACGTGCTGGTATTCCGGGTGCACCATCTCCAGGCCACGCGGTCCGCGCCGGGCCTCGCCGAAGCAGCGCAACCGCGCGCCGCGTTCCAGCCGCGCCTTTTGCGTCTGGCTGAAATGGAAGAAACGCAGGGTCAGGCGGCCTCCGGACCCGTCACTGGTGGTGACCAACAACGAGCGCCGCCGGCCGAATGCGACCTCGTTGCCGGCCACCTCGACTTCGACCTGGGTGTGCAGGCCCGGATGCAGTGCGGCCAACGGTGTGATCCGCGTTCGGTCCTGGTACCGGCTTGGCAATTGGAAGAGGATGTCCTGGACCGAGCGGATGCCGAGCCCTGCCAGTTTTTCTGCCGCAGCGGGGCCGATCCCGCGCAGTGCGGTGACCGGCACGTCATGCAGGGCCTGGGCAGCACGGGCCATGCCTGGGCTCAGGCGTCGAGGACGAGGATGCCTTCGATCTCCACGTCCACGCCCTTGGGCAGCGCAGAGATGCCGACGGCTGCCCGCGCAGGGTAGGGCTGCTCGATGTACTCGGCCATGATGTCGTTCACCGCCGGAAAGTTGGCGAGGTCGGTCAGGTAGACCGTCAGTTTGACGACCTGGGACAGGTCGCCACCGGCGGCCTCGCAGACGGCCTTGAGGTTGTCGAACACGCGGCGGATCTGCGCGTCGATGCCGCCTTCAACCACCGTCATGCTCGCCGGGTCCAGCGGAATCTGACCGGAGATGTAGACGGTGTTGCCGGTGCGAACGGCTTGTGAGTAGGCGCCAATCGCAGACGGAGCCTGGTCGGTGGCGATGATGTGTTTGGCCATGGGGCGCGTTCCAACGGGGGTGTGAGCGCCGCATGATAGCAGCCGGGTTCGACCGCGCCGCCGGGTCGTTTTGTGCGCCGTGTCAGCTCAACGGTTCGCGGCGAACCCGCTCGACGACGCGCAGGTTGCGGATCTGGCGAATGAGACGGGCCATGTGCTTGCGGTCGCGCACTGTGAGGGTGAACTGGATGTCGGTCAGGCTGTCGTGGCTGTTCGAGAAGCTGATGTTCTCGATGTTGGCTGTGAGCCGCGAAATGGTGTCGGCGACGCGCGCGAGCGAGCCCGGTTGGTTGCGCATCGCCACCCACAGGTGGGTGGTGAACTCGGCAGTGGTGTGCGACGACCACTGCACCGGCACCCAGTCCGAGCTGCGGTTTCGGCTGCGTTTGAGCACGTTGCGGCAGCCGGCGCGGTGGACGACAACCCCGTGTCCGGCACTGATCACACCCTGGATGTTGTCACCCGGTATCGGCAGACAGCAGCGCGCCATGCTCACAACCGAGCCCTCGGGTCCGTCGACCAGCAGTGGCGTGGTCTGTTGCTGGGCCGGTGCGGGGTCGGTGTCCTCGCCGAGCAACTGGGCGGCAATGTCGCTCGGGATATGGTTGCCGATACCGAGGTTGAGCAACAGCGCGTCCAGGTCGCCGTGGTTGAATTTCCGCAGTACCCGCTGCAGGTTGTCGTCGGTCACGGCGTCCAGTGCGCCGCCGAGTGCGGCGAGTGCGCGCATGATCAGGCGGCGTCCGAACAGCAGGGCTTTCTCGTCGTCCATGGTGCGCAGGTAGTGGCGGATGGCGTGCCGCGCGCGTGCGGTCACGACGAAGTCCAGCCACATGGGGCTCGGCGACGCGAATTCGTGCGTGTAGATCTCGACCGTCTGCCCGGATGACAATTGTGTGCTCAACGGCATCATGCGTCGGTCGACGCGCGCGGCCCGGCACTGGTTGCCGATGTCGGAGTGCACGGCGTAGGCGAAATCCACCGGCGTTGCGTTCATCGGCAGGCGGAAGATACGGCCCTTTGGCGAGAAGACGTAGATCTCCTTGTGCACCAGATCGTGTTTGGCGCTCTCGTAGAATTCGAGCGTGTCGGACGCGCTTTTTTGCAGCTCAAGCACCTGTTGCAGCCACTCCTGGGCATGCGTGGGTGTGTCTTTCTCTCCGGTCTTGTATTTCCAGTGCGCGGCGATGCCGTCTTGCGCCATGCGGTCCATATCGCGTGTGCGGATCTGCGCCTCAACCGGCACGCCGGTGTTGGTTTGCATGACAGTGTGCAAACTCTGGTAGCCGTTGTTCTTCGGGATCGCGATGTGGTCCTTGAACGAACGCTCGACCGGCTTGTAGAGGTTGTGCAGGCGCCCGAGTGCCCGGTAGCAATCGTCGACCGAGTCGACAATCACCCGTATCGCGAACATGTCGTAGACGTCCCCGAAAGACATCTGCTTGTTGCGCATCTTCAGGAACAGGCTGTAGAGGTGCTTCTCGCGCCCGAACACGTCCGCGTTGAGGCCCATTTCCTCGAGCACTGCACGCGACTGTATTTCGATTTTCGAGACGAGCTCGGAGCGGTTGCCGCGCGCTTTCTCGACCGCGGCCCGCAGGGTGTTGTAGCGGTGCGGGTAGAGTGCTGCGAAGCCGAGGTCCTCGAGCTCGTTCTTGATGCTGGTGATGCCCAGGCGGTGGGCGATCGGGGCAAACACCTCCAGCGTTTCGCGTGCGATGCGCCGGCGTTTGGCGAGGCCCACGGCGCCGAGGGTGCGCATGTTGTGCAAGCGGTCGGCGAGCTTGATCACGATGACGCGGATGTCGCTGACCATCGCGAGCAGCATCTTGCGGAAATTCTCGGCTTGCGCCTCGGCCTTGGAGCCCTCGAGGTTGGTGAGCTTGCTCAGGCCCTCAACGAGTTGCGCGACCTCGTCGCCGAACTGCTCGGCGAGCTGCAGGTAGGTCACTGGCGTGTCTTCGAGCACGTCGTGCAACAGGGCCGCCATGATCGCGTGCGAGTCCATGCGCATGTCGTCGGCGACGATGCGCGCGACCGCGAGCGGGTGCGTGATGTAGGCTTCGCCGGACTGGCGCCGTTGTCCGTCGTGGGCCTCGGCCGCGAGCAGGTAGGCCTGGTAGATCCGCTGCACTTCGGCCCCACTGAAACGCGACTCCACCATGCGGCAGAGGTCCGTGATGTGGAACTCGGTGTCGCCGTGCGGGTTGTCCAGGGGGAGTGGCAGGTCGGCCATGCGCGCTCAACGGGCTCGGGTCGGTGTCTCTACCCAGAGCTTACAACGTCTCGGCGTCAAAATTCCGTGTGCTGTCGCGCGCACGGCGCACGCGGCCGCGCGTGCGTGGGGGGCTGTTCGGACCGCGATCAGAACTCGCGGGCGTCCTCGTCGCGGATGATCGGTGCGACCGGGGCCGGACGGTGCTCGATGGCCATCGCCAGCACGTCTTCGGTGACCAGGCCGTCGGCCACTTCGCGCAACGCCGTGACGGTCGGTTTGTCGCCGTCCGCTTCAACCAGCGCCTCGCCGCCCATGGCGATGTGCCGCGCGCGCCGCGCAGCCGTGACCACGAGGTCAAAGCGGTTGTCGACGTGCTCGAGGCAGTCTTCGATGGTGACACGGGCCATGTGGGGTACCGGCAGGGTTGAATTGCGAACCCGACATTATGTCACAGACGGTCAGAGTGTCAATGTGGTGTCAGGTGTCGCCCTGAACCAGGTCGGCGATCAGCGCAGCGTGCCGGGTGGCTTGCCGGCCGTGTCGGCAGCGTTCGGCCAGGACGATGGCCTGCAACTCGGTGAAGGCGGTGTCGAAATCGTCGTTGATGATCAGGTAGTCGGCGTCGCCGTGCTGGCGCATTTCGGCAATCGCGTCCGCGGTGCGCCGCGCGATTGCTTCCGCACTGTCCGAGGCCCGGCCGGTGAGGCGGGCCAGCAGCGTGGCACGTGACGGCGGCAGGATGAACACACTGGTGGCCGACGGGTGCCGCGCCCGGACCTGGGCGGCGCCCTGGCAGTCGATCTCGAGCACCACGTCGTCGCCGGTCTCGGTCACCGCTGCGACGGCGGCGTGGCTGGTGCCGTACTGGTTGCCAAAGACGTCGGCCGATTCGAGGAAGGCATCCTGTTCCCGCAGCGCATCGAAGGTGGCGGTGTCGACGAAGTGGTAGTGCACACCGTCGACTTCGCCGTCGCGGCGTGCGCGCGTGGTGTGCGACACCGACAGGCGGATGTTCGCTGTGTCCCGCAGCAGCCGCGAGACCAGGCTGGTTTTGCCGGCACCTGACGGGGCGGTGACGATGAAGAGGTGACCAGACATGGCGGCCTGCTGAACGGGAACCGCGCTAAGTGTGCCGACTTCGCTCCCCGAGGTGTAGCCCTCTGTGCGTCTGGGCTGCGCTGTGGGCCACCGGGTGCGGTGTCGCGGTCAGGGTGAGGTCGGCTGCTCGCCTGCGGTGGACGGTGTGCCCGGCTTCGGGCGCCCGGTGTCGTGGTAGATCAGGGTCACGCGGTCGGTCGAGTTGTCCGACAGCAGCGGGGCGTCCGCACTGTAGGCGGTCAGCGCTTCGGTGCGGGGGGACAGTGCCTGGCTCTTGCCCTGGGTCAGCAAGACAATGGCAATGACCAGGGTGGTGGGCACCGCGAGCAGGTGCCAGCTGCGCGTGCCCTGGTGCAGCCAGGCACGCAGATCGTGCGAGTGTGTAGCCATCTTCTTCTCGAAGGTTGAGGACGCCAAAATCGCCTGTGTGGCCGCGCGTCTGGAAGAGGCTCAGCAAAGACTGCGCCGGGTCGGTGTGCGCGCAAGGCTGTCGTGCGCGATTCGACGTGGGTCTGGCCCAAATGGGTCAGACTGGGGCGCTCAGGTTTCCCAGCGGAAGAGGGCGGCGCCGATCAGCAGCAGGACCGTGGTGACGCCGCCGAGGTAGAGCAGGCTCGGCAACACGTCGGTGAACGTTGCGGCGTCGAGCATGATGGCGCGTGCGCTGCGGGTCATGTGTGTCAACGGCAAGGCATCGGCCACGCGCTGCAGCCACGGGGCGGCGTCGTCCATGCTGAACCAGACCTCGCTGAGCAGCATCATCGGCCAGGTTGCGAGGTTGAGCAGGCCGTTGGCGAGCTCTTCCGAGCTGATGCGGGCAGCGATCAGCAGGCCCATCGCGATCAGCGAGGTCGAGCCGACGGCGAACACCAGCAACAGCAACAGGGCGCTGCCCTCCATGCGGAAATTGACGGTGATCCACAGGCCGACAAACAGGATGGTGTTGACCACCAGAATCAACAGCAGCCGCGATACCAGTTGGGCCGAGAGGAACTCCACCGCGCTGACCGGCGTCGCCAGCAGGCGCTTGAGCACGCCCATCTTGCGGTAACGGACGATCACGAAGCCGATGCCGTAGAGCGCGGCAAACATGATGTTCATCGCGAGTACCCCGGGCAGCGCCCAGTCCACGTACCGAAGTGCCTCGCCGCTGACCGGCAGGCGAGAGAGCGACTCCATACTGCCCTCGGCCTTGAGCACCTTCTCCAGCACGATGCCGTTTGGCGAACTCGGGTTGATCCAGTAGCGCCCCGCCGACGGTTCGACCAGCAGGTCGAGCCCGTGGCGCTCGACCTTGCGGATCGCGGCGTCGCGGTCGTGTTGCGGCGTGATGTCGACGAGCTCGTCATCGAGGCCCAGGAGCGCGGTGGCGTCGACGTCGCCGGGCCCGAGGCTGCCGACGGTGTACAGCGGTTGCTGGTTGTTGAAGATGAAGGCAAAGCCGACCACGATGAAGATCGGGAAGACCAGCCCCCACCCGAGCGACGCGTAGTCGCGGACGAACTCGAGGTTGCGGGCCACCAGAATCGCGTAGAAGCGCCGGAAGTGAAACATCAGTTGCGCAGCTCCCGCCCGGTGAGCTCGATGAACAGGTCCTCGAGGTTGCGCGAGCGGATTCGCAGGTTGCGCAGCGGCACACCGTGTTGCAGCAGCTCGGCAATGCTGGCGTTGACGTCGCGCGTGAGCAGTTGCACGTGGTCGTCACCGCGTGTCAAGTGCAGCTCTGGCACATCGACACCGTCGGGCCAATCGGCCGTCGGCAGTTGCATGATCACGTCGTCAAAGGTGGTCGCGAGCAGGGCGTCCGGCGTGTCCTGCGCGATCACCCGACCGTGATCCATGATCGCGATCTGGTCGCACAGCGCGTGCGCTTCGTCCATGTAGTGGGTGGTCATCACAATCGTGACCCCCTCCGATTTGATCCGGTTGATCAGCGCCCAGAGGTTTCGCCGCGCCTGCGGATCGAGGCCGGTTGTGGGTTCGTCGAGAAAGAGGATCGTGGGGTCGTTGATCAGGGCGATGGCAAGCAACAGGCGCTGGCGTTGGCCGCCGGAGAGTTTTTTCGGCTCGCGCTTGAGCAGATCGTGCAACTGGCAGGCTTCGATCAGCGGGTCAAGTGGCGTGGTCCGCTGGTACAGTCGGCCGAACATCGTCAGCATCTCACCGGCGGTGACGAATTCCTGCAGTGCGGTCTGCTGGAACATGATGCCGGCGTCCTCGGCGAAGGTCGGCCCGAGCGGCGCACCGCGGTAGCGCACCGACCCCTCGGTGGGCACCTTGATACCCTCCATGCACTCGATGGTCGTGGTCTTGCCGGCACCGTTTGGTCCGAGCAGGCCGAAGCAGGTCCCGGTGCCGATGTCGAGGTCGACCCCGCGCACGGCGTGCACCTCGCCGAAGCGCATGTGCAGCGCGCGGGTTTGCATCAGAGCCTCGGGCGTGGGGGTCACGGGGGTTCTCCTGCACAGGTGAGCGTGCAGCGGCTGCCGGAACGCGGCCTGGCGCGGCGCATGCACACGCCTTTGCTACTCTGTGCGTCGGTGGCGCGGTCAACGCAGTGTAGTGGTTGCGCCGTGTCGACACACGGATTCGATGAGCGAGGAACCCCATGGCCACGTTGTTGCTGGCAGACGACGATGCGGTGTTGTCCGAGTTGTTGCGGGAGTTCCTGGAGAGTCAGGGGTTCGCGGTCAACGTGGTCGGCAACGGCCGTGCCGCGGTCGAGGCGGTGGCCTCGGGCGGCGTCGACCTCGTGGTGCTCGATGTCATGATGCCCGAGCTCGACGGCTTCGAGGCGCTGCGCGAGATCCGCCAGCACTCGCAGGTGCCGATCATCATGCTGACTGCGCGCGGTGACGACATCGACCGCATTGTCGGGCTGGAGATGGGCGCGGACGACTACCTGCCCAAGCCCTGCAACCCGCGTGAATTGGCTGCGCGCGTGCGTGCCATCCTGCGCCGTGCGCAGGCCGAGGAACCCAGCGCCGACGCCAACGCGGTGGTCACGGTGGCCGACGTGACGCTCGACCCGGCCACTCGCAGCGCGCGCCTCGCCGGCGCGCCGCTGGTGCTGACCAGCACGGAGTTCAACGTGTTGATCGTGCTGATGCAACACGTGGGCGAGGTCGTCACCAAGTCGGTGTTGTGCGAGGCCGCGCTCGGACGCAAGCTCGCGCTGTACGACCGCAGCACGGACATGCACGTGAGCAACCTGCGCAAGAAACTCGGCGAGTACGCCGACGGCACCACGCGGATCAAGACTGTCCGGGGACAGGGCTACCTGTACGCACCGAACGCGGGTGGCGCGTGAGCGCACCCGCGCCGGAACGCGGACGGCTGCGGCAGCTGCTCGCGCGCAACGGCGTGTTCCTGCGGGTCTTTCTCGCCATCGGTGCCTCGGCGATCGTGGCCGTGGCACTCAGCGGCGCGCTGTTCTGGGTGTTGCTCGACAACGTCTGGGAGGACCTCTACGACCGCGACCTTGGCAACCTCGAGAGCCGCGTCGAGCGTGCGGTACAAACCCAGTCGGTGCGCGGCCTGCAGAGCCAGATGCTGCGGCAAGAGGGCATTGTCCTTGTGGTGTTGCGCGACAAACGGCCGGTGGGCCTGTCACCGCCACGCTGGTTGATGCGGCAACTCGAGCACGCGCGCGAACACCACCCGGAGGAGCTCGAACGCCGCGTGCAACGCTACGTCTACGCCGAATTCAGCGACGGTGCCCACGGCTACCAGATCATCCTGATCCCGAACGTGCGCAGTGTCTGGCGCATGGCTCGGCCGCTGGGCGTCGTGTTCGCCTTGCTCACACTGGTGCTGGCGAGCGCCTGGATCGCCTGGATGCTGACGCGGCCCCTTCGTGTCCTGAGTCGAAGCACCAAGCAATTGGCGGAAGGCGATTTGCAAGCACGGGTACCGCTCAGCGTGGCTGGACGGCAGGACGCTGTGGGTCAGCTCGGGTCCGAGTTCAACCGCATGGCCGAACGGGTTGACGGCTTGCTCGGCTCGCAACAGCAGCTGCTCCGGGACGTGTCGCACGAACTGCGCACGCCGCTCGCGCGCTTGCAGGTCGCCCTGACCCTGGCGCAGGACGAGCCGGAAAAGGGGCCGGCCATGCTCGGCCGCATGGAAGCCGAGCTCGAGCGGCTCGACAGCCTGATCGGTCAGGTGTTGTCGCTGTCACGCCTGCAAAGCGGAGCGGACACCCTGAACCTCGAGCCGGTTGACCTGGTGCCGTTGCTTGAAGACGTCGGTTCCAACGCAGAGTTCGAGTTCGCTGACAAGGACGTCCACCTGCGCCTGACCGCGCAAGCGGCGCGGTTGCGCGGTGATCGCGAGAAGCTCGCCAGTGCGTTCGAGAACATCGTGCGCAACGCCATGCGCTACGCGCCGGAGGGCAGTGCGGTGACTTTGCACGTGGCACAGTTGGGCCAACAGGTCACCGTGACGGTATCGGACCGCGGTCCCGGTGTCGAAGAGAGCAAACTCGAACGCCTGTTCGAGGCGTTTTATCGGGTCGACGGTGCGCGTGAAACCAGCACCGGTGGTCACGGTGTCGGGCTTGCCATATCGAAGGAGGCGGTGGCGCGCCACGGTGGCACCCTCCGCGCGCGCAACCTCGAGGGGGGCGGTCTGGAGGTCAGCGTCAGCCTGCCACTCGGACCCAGCTGAGCCGCGTCAGAATGCCCAGTGCAGTCCCAGCCAGTGGGTGGCGTCGCCCTGGTCGTGGTCGACACGGGTGTAGAGGATTTCGGAGCGCAGCCCGACGCTGAAACCGAGGCCTACGCTCAACGCGCGCTCGCGGTCGTCGGTGTTGCCGGCAGTCGCCGGGTCGAAGTCCAGCTCGATGTACCCGGTGCGCGCGATCACGTACAGCGGGCCGAGCGTGCGGGCGGTCAGCCAGGCCGCCTTGGCCGAGACCGCGGTGTCGCGGTTGGCCACTTCGGCGTCACTCAATCCCTCCGTGTATTCAAACGTGGCACCAATGTCCATCACACCGAGGTTCAGGAACTCGAGGCCCAGTGAAACGCTGCCGGTGAAGGCCGGTGTGGTGTCACCGCTTTCGCCGCCAGGTTGCATCAGGCCGAGCGAGGCCCCGAGCACCCACTCGTCGGCCAGCGTCGGCGTTGCCAGTGTCGTGGCCAGCAGCGCGATCGCCACGTGTTTTTTCACGGTTCGGGTCCTTTTACAAAGCTTTACAGGCGCCTGACACACGCTGACGCCGGGGTGTCGATACTGTAGTCGAACCTCAACGGAACGGGAGTTCCAACCATGATCAAGACCTTTCTCGCATCAGTTGGTGGCCTGACCTTGTTGGCCGGAGCCGCGTTCTCGGCCTACGCCGTAGCCGGCGGCGGTGGACACCACCGGATGTTCAACCCCGACCGCGCCGTGGAGCGCTTCAGCAAGCGCCTCGACCTCGATGACACCCAGCAGGCCGAGGTGCGCGGTATCGTCGAGCAGGCCGTGCCGGTGATGCGGGCGGCGCGCGAAGACATGATGGCCGGTCGCACCGCGTTGATCGATCTCGACCCGGCCTCGGCTGACTACAACGCCGAGGTGGCCGAGCTCGCCGAAACCGCAGCCCAGCATGCCCGTGCGATCGTCACACAGCTCGGCCAGGCGCGCCTCGACATGTCAGCGGTACTGAGCGACGAGCAGCAGGCGGAGTTCGACCAGATGCTGAGCAGAGCCAAGCGCTGGGGCCGTCACCACAAGCGTGGCCACGACGGCGAGTAGACCGCGTCGCGGCGTGCCTGACACCCTCTCCGACTTGCCCGGGCCCTGCCCGGGCTTTTTTTTGTGTCGGGCGCGCTATCATGGCGCATCGACCAAACACGACGGAAGGCGCTGTGAAAAAGACTGCTGCGGAACTGGTGCGAGAGGCCAACGCTGAAATCGAAACCCTCAGCGTCGCCGATGCCCGGGCGCTGTTGGGCCAGGACGGCGTGCGCTTTGTCGACATCCGTGACATCCGCGAGTTGCAGAAACTCGGCAAGATCACCGGCGCGGTTCACGCCCCCCGCGGCATGTTGGAGTTCTGGGTCGACCCCGAGAGCCCGTACCACCGTGAGGTGTTCGCATCAGGTGACAAGCTCATCCTCTACTGCGCCTCCGCCTGGCGGTCGGCGCTGGCCACCAAGACGCTGCAGGACATGGGGCTCGACAACGTCTGCCACCTCGAGGGTGGGTTCACGGCCTGGACCGAGGCGGGCGGCGACACCGAAGCACTCAGCCGCTGACCGTGGGCCCACGCGATGCGGCGCGGCACTATTTCACCGCGCAGACTTTCCTGACCCGCTTGCCGGCGCCGCGGTGGGTCGGCTTCAGCGCGGAGTGGGTGCCGCCCAGCGTCGCGTGGTTTCCGCTTGTGGGCGCGGTGGTGGGCGCCTTCGGGGCGGGCGTGTTCTGGTTGATGGTCGACCAGACACACCCGACGGTTGCCGCGGTCGCCGCGGTGCTCGTGACGGTCCTGGTCACCGGAGCGATCCACGAGGACGGCTTGGCCGACACCGCCGACGGTATCGGCGGCGGGCGCGACCGCGAACACAGCCTCGAGATCATGCGCGACAGCCGGGTGGGCAGTTACGGTGTGGTCGCGTTGGTGCTGGCGCTGTCGCTGCGCATCGCCCTGCTCGCTGCGCTCGGCGGCGGGGCCGCGCCGGTGGCACTCGTGCTGGCGCACAGCCTCGCGCGCGCAAGCGTGCTGCCGCTGATGACCACGCTGCCGTACCTGCGAGACCAGGGCGCCGGCTCGCCGTTCATGGCGCCGCACGCACCGAGCACATTGGCGGTGTTTGCTGCGCTCACCCTGCTCATCGCCGCGCTGTTTGACGGTCTGGTGCCGTTGCTCGTGGCGGCGGCGGTGTCGGTGGCGGCGTGGGGGTATTTTCGCCAACGGCTCGGGGGCATCACCGGCGACGGTTTCGGCGCCGTGGTCGTCGTGGTTGAGGTGGCGGTGTTGCTGACCGTGTTGATCCAACGATGACCCGGCTCGTGCTCGTACGCCACGGCGAGAAAGCCGAGGGCGAAGGCGCGCTGATCGGCCACACCGACGTCGCGCTCTCAACCAAGGGGCATGCCGACGTCGCCGCGCTGGCCTCGACCTGGTCCGGTGCCGCGCCTGCGCAGATCGTCGCCAGCGATCTGCTTCGCACGCGGCAGTCGGCTGCTCCCCTGTGTGCACGCTTCGGCCAGCAACTGGCCACCGACGCACGGCTGCGCGAGATGCATTTCGGTGCCTGGGAGGGCAAGGTCTGGTCCGAGGTCGAGGCGAGCCACGCCGTCGATGCCAAGCGGTGGGGTGAGCGGTGGTACGAGGCGCGCGTGCCGGGCGGGGAGTCCTACCCGGATGTCGCCGAGCGCGCGGCGAGTTGGCTAGCCGATTTCCAGCGCGCGCCGGCGTCGCCGACCGTGGTGTTTTCGCACAGCGGGACCATCCGCGCCCTGTTGTGCGTGATCTTTGAACGCCCCCTGAGCGAAGCGTTCGACCGGCCCTGTTCGCTCGCGCACGTACACACGATCGAGTGGTACGACGGGCAGCCACGCAGTGTCACCGCCGATCGCAGTGACTTCGGGGTGCCCTAGCGGCGGTTCAGCCGGCGCGGCGCTCGGTGCGTTGGCACGCGGCGCGGACATGGTCCGCCAGGGCGTCGGCTGAGAGGCCTTTGGCCACGCCACTGAGCGCCAGGCTTGCGACATCGCCGATCGCAGCCGCCGGGTCCGCCGTCTCGCCGTGCAGCACGCTGCAGGCGTCGCCACCGACCCAGTGCAGGCCGCCGTGTTGGTGCGGTTGTGCCGCCACGCCCAACACCGCGGTGTGGCTCGCCGGCCACGTGGACGTGACGCCGGCGAGCAAGCTGACGCCCACACTGTGGCAGCGCTCGAGCGAGGCGTTCAGGGCCGGGTTGGTGTGTTCGGTGCCGAGGCAGAAGAGCACCATGTCCACACCCTGATTGAGCAGCCAGAGCGTCGCTTCGGCCAGGGTGTCCGCAGTGGTCTCGCCGCCCGGCGCGAGTTGCGCATCGAACACCAGCGCGTGTCGGTGGTTGGGCAGGATGCGGGTCAGGGCTGCACTCGTCACCGTACCGGCACCGCCGCCCGGAACCTGTCGCACGATCTCGCCGTCGGGCAGGGTGCGAAAGGCGCTGGCGGCGCCGAGCTGGTGCGTGTCGAGTGGACCGGCACCGTCGCCGATCAGGCCGAGCCGCAGGCGGCGGGCCAAAGCAGGGGAATAAGCCATGTTGTTGTTATTATTTTCTGGCGCTGTAAAACGTGTGTGACAACGGAACCGTCTCGAATGCGGCGCGATTATACGGTGCCTTGATGGCGCCGTGTTGCCAATTTGACAAGCAGTGGCTGTGCACACGTCCAAGGACGTGTGTCGGCCAGGTGACCGGAAACTGGAGTGTCCATGTGTCCACACGGCGGTGAGCTCGGTGGTCAGCAAGACGAGCGGCCCGCGTCCGGGCGGCCCGCGTCCGGGCGGCTCGCGTCCGATTGGCCCGCAGACGACCTCGCCACGCTGGTGTTCTGCCTGCGCGGCAGTCAGGTCCTGTTGATCGAGAAGAAGCGCGGGCTCGGGGCGGGCAAGGTCAACGGGCCGGGCGGCAAGCTCGAGCCCGGCGAGTCTGCAGCCGACTGCGCGCGGCGCGAGGTGGCGGAAGAGACCGGCCTGATCGTCGGCGCGGTGTCGGCGCGGGGTGAGCTGCGCTTTGCCTTCGCCGACGGCTACCGCCTGCGTGTGTTCGTGTTCGTGAGCTCGGATGTCGAGGGTAGCCCGCACCCGACCGACGAGGCCGATCCGTTCTGGTGCGAGCGCGATGCCATTCCCTTCGATCGGATGTGGGCCGACGACCGGTTGTGGCTCGACCGCGTGCTCGCCGGCGCCCGTGTCGACGGCGCGCTCGACTTTGACAGCGACACCTTGCTGTCCTACCACCTGAGCTATCGCTGAAAAACGGCGGTGTTATCATGCGCCGCTCACCGACACCGCCCGCACACTATGCGTTCCCCTGCGGAGGCGCTTGCTCGCACCCTTCGGCTCGATGCGCTCGACACCGACGCGTTCACCGGTCAGCCCGACGACTTCGGCGCCCCGAACACCTACGGTGGCCAACTGATCGGCCAGGCCATTTCGGCGTCGGCCCAGTGCGTGGACGGCCGTGCCTTGCACTCCATGCACGCGTACTTCATGCGCGCGGGCCAACGCGACAAGGCGATCCGCTACGCGGTCAACCGGCTTCGGGACGGCGGTAACTTCAGCGCGCGTCGCGTCCAGGCCTACCAGGACGACGCCCTGTTGTTCTCCGGCATCTGCAGTTTTCACACGTTCGCCGATCACCTCGAGATACAAGCGCTCACCGCGCCCGACTGCCCGCCCCCGGCCGCGCTGCCGGCAATCGACTTCGACGCCGTGGCCTTTCCGTTTCGTCGCCGCGACGGCAGCGCCGGGCACCCCCTGTCGGCGTTCGAGATCCGCGGCGAGCCCTCCGGCGTGATCACCGGGATCCGCTCGGCCGAGAACACCATGTGGTTCCGCTGGCTCGGCGAAGCGAGCCAGGATGCGGCGGCCCACGCGGCGTTGTTCGGGTGGTTGTCGGATTTCTTCCTGTTGCCGACCGCGCTTCGCCTGACCGGCCACTGGCTGGCTGACCCGAACCTGAAAATTGCAAGTCTGGATCACGCCTTGTGGCTGCACCGGCCGTTCTCGATGCGCGACTGGATGCGATTCGACTACCGTGCACGCCTGCTCAGCCACGGTCGCGCGCACGCCAGCGCGGACATCTTCGACACCGAGGGTGTGCTGCTCGCGAGCCTCGCGCAGGAGGGCGTGTTGCAGCTGCGCCCGAGCGCAGCGCCGACGCCCTGAGTCGGTGGCTCAGCTGTCCTGACTGACGCTGACCTCGCGGTCCGTTTGCGGTCCAGCGCGCGCGACATGCGGCCCGGGTTGATTGCTTTTGGCGCGGTGATGACTCTGCTCAGCGCGCTCGCCGGCTTTGTGGCGGCGACGGTCGTGGGGCTCTCGGTGGGTGGCACGGTGGCCATCGTCTGCGTGGTGCGGGCAGCGCGCCTCGACGCCCTGCTCGACGCGGCCTTTCAGGTGGTCGAGCGGCACATCGGCAGCGTCAGCTTCGGCGATTGCGAGGTGCTTCGGGCCGGGCGCTTCTGAGCGCCCCTCACCCGCGCCAGCCGGGCTGTGTCCCGTCCATTCGTACCAAAAAAAGCCGCGCTTCGACGGTGCGCGTCGCCTGTGGGGACGTCCCGCGGTGTGTGCGGCGGCTTGGCACAGGGTCATGATCGGGTCGACGCGGTGCCAGACCGGTCACAAAACCCCCAGCGTTGGGGTGTGAACACGGCGCATGTTGCGATAAGCGTCTGATTTTTGGCCGCTGGAACGGGCCGGTTTCCCGTTTTTCGACCCGGAAAGCCAAAATGTTAACCGCGTCACACACGGTCTTGGGGCAAATGGGCAGACTGTCTCAAAACCGAAGCAGAGACAGATCGAAATGAAGAGTCACGCACAAGAATCCGAATTGTTCATCGAAGGCGTTGAGGCCGACCGGATGCCGATTATCGGGCTCGGCATCGGCATGAAAGTGGTGGCCCTCGATCGCCCCTGGGGCGAGGACGGCGCACCCGGCCACGCCTTCAAGATCAAGCACCGCAAGGACATCGACGCGCTGCGCGACATCTGCAAGTACGTGTACGTCGAGCGCGAGGGCGCGAGCACCAGCCAGCTCCAGTTCAAGCGCACGGTCAACCGCACCTGGGACCCGCAGACCTCGTCCTTCGACTGGGGCAATGCGCCGGAGGAATCGGCCTTCGGGTGGGACAAGGTGCCGGGCAACCGGATTCTCTGACCCGGCCAACGCCGGCCTTCGCGCCGGCTGTCACGGCGGTCGAATCTGCTTGCGACCGCCCCCGTCGGCCGGCCGTCAGTGCGCGGCGTAGATGCCGAACACGCCGACCGCAATCAGGCTCAGCGCCCAGACCAGGTCGAGGTTGAACCAGGTCTTGGAGAGAAACTGCAGCCCCAACCAGCGGTAGATGATCACCGCAATCACCCCGCCCGAGGCCGTCATCGCAAGCGTGTGCGCCACCGCCACGGTGAGTGCCGTGCCCACCGTCCCGTTCATCAGTGAAAACGCCGCTTTGTGGCCGGCGTCAAGTTCCTCCGCCGCACACAGACCGAGGTAGATCGGCACCAGCATCAGGCCCGCGCCGTGCGCCATCGCGGCGAGAAAGGACCAGAGCGCGAGCCGCGTCGGGTGCACGCGCGCGAGTAAGCGCGGGTGTCGGCGGTTGATCACAAGATACACCCCCATCCCGATCACGATCAGGCCGGCGCCAACGCGGATCGTATCCTCCCACTGCACCAGCACCGCCAGCATCGAGAACGGCAGCAGGATCGCCAGCATGGCGAGCAGGTGGCCGAAGGCGAGCAGCGCCAGCGCGCGCGGCAGGGCCCGGGCCTTTTGTTCCATGAGCGCAGCCGTGACGCTCAACGGCCACCCCATGCCCGGGTTGATGCCGTGGTAGACGCCCGAAAAGAGGACGGCCCACCAGAGGGCCACCACCGTCGTCGGTTCAGTCATCCGTCAGACGCGCGCGCCGTCAGACGGAGGGGTAGCAGAAGCTGTCCGTGGAGCAATCGCCGCCCTCGAGGCGGATCTGGTGGCTGCGGTAGCCCTTCGGGAAGTTGATGTAAAACGTTTTGTCCAGCGCAAACGAGCCGTCTTCGCCGACGTTGGCCATGACCATCTGCCCGCCCTCGTCATCCGGGTAGAACTGGTCGTCCCAGGTGGAGTAGAGCGAGTTGGTCCAGTACACGCGCTTGCCGTCGCGGCTGATTTCCACCATCTGCGGGCCGTACATGAAGTCCTTGCCGTTCGGGTGCTTGTGCTTGGCGACGATGCCGCCGATTTCCACCTTGCCGGCGAGCTTCGGTTTCATCGGGTCGGAGACGTCGTACTGGTGCATCTCGCCGAGGCCCCAACAGGCGACGTAGAGGTACTTGTCGTCCATGCTCAGGTCGATGTCGGTGACCAGCGGCGGCACAGCGCCGAATCCCTTGAGCAGCGGCGGCAGGTCGTCCGGGTCGGCCGGCACGGGGTCGATGGTGATGGTTTTCTTCGCCTTCCACTTGCCCTTGGCGTCGCGCCACCAGGTGAAGATGGCCCCCTGCAAGTTGGTGGTGTCGACCACCACACCGCAAAAGCCGTAGGCCTTGGTCGGGTCGTGCGCCGGCCGGATCTCGAGCGCCATCTGGTGGTTCTCGCCGAAATCGATCGTCTGGATGTTCTTGCGCGCACGCAGGTCCCAGAAATGGATCGAGTGGCCGTACTGGTTGGACAACAGGTCGTCCGGCACCACGCCGTCCTCGAACTGCGGCGGCAGACCCCATTCGGAACTCACCATGTAGTCCTGGGGCAGGTTCCACCAGAAGTCGTAGTGCTTGTCCTGCTTGCCACGGTCCATCTCGTAGCGGCCGATGACTTCGAAGGTCTCGCAGTCCATGATGAAGATGCCCGGCGGGCCGTCGGTGCCGTCCTCGCCGCCGCCGCCGAGCGTCGACACGTAGATGCCCTCCGGTCCGCAGTGGATGGTGTGCGGCCGCGAGTAGCCGGTCTTGGCAAAGATTTCCTCGGGTTCGATGACCTTGTGGATCTTCGCTTTCAGCGGCTCCTTGACGTCGAAGATGTACACGCGCGACGAGCGGATGCCGGGCACGATCAGGTAGCGGCGCTCGAGGAAGGCGTGGCCCGACATCGGCGAGAGTGCCGAGGAGCAGGCGTTCCAACCGAAGTGGTGAAACTCGTCGCCCTTGGTCGGCACGATCACTTTGTGCACGATCTTGCCGTATTTCGGCGAGTCCGGATTGAGGTCCACCACCGCGATGCCGTCGCCCTTCTTGCCGTCCGGGCTCAGCATGATCGTGAAGCCGTAGTTCTCGGCTGGGGCCTGCATGGCGAGCTTCGGCGAGGCGTAGAAGGTGGGGTCTGGTCTGAGGTTCATCGAGCGATCCTGCGTCGTGTGCGGTGGTGGCCTCCTCGTCGACGGGGCTGCAGCATAGGTGCGTTCCCGGCGATGTTAGGCACTGAAGTGCAGTATGCAAAGCCGCTCCGGTGCCCGCAACTGCGTCCCCCTGTCCGTCAGCACGGGATTGGATCGCATGCCTATGACATGGCCGTGCCCGGAAACGCCCCGACGGTCGCCATACTGACCGCGTCGCACCCACCCGGTGTGTCGCCCGTCCTGTTGCAGCTCGCGACCGCGTTGGCCCCGTTCACCCCGCTGCGTCAGGCGTGCCCGCGCTCAGAATTTCCGGAAGAAGCGCGTGCGGTCGAACATGTCCTCGAGCGCTTCCATGCGGTCGCGCGTGGTGTCCCAGTTGCGCTCCTCGACTTCGGCGATCACGATCTCGGACAGCAGCATCGTGGCGATGTTCGAATCCCAGGCCGAGGGCGCGGTGATCTGGCTCGTGAAGCACACGGTGGCGTGTTGTGCGATCGGAGACATCCACTGGTCGGTGAACAGCACGATTTCGACGCCGCACTCGCGCGCCAACTCCGCCAGCTTGAGCGTGCTGTTTTCGTAACGACGGATGTCGAACACCACGACCACGTCCCCCGGTTTGAAATCGAGCACGTAGTGGGGCCAGGCATTGGAATTCGAGGCGATATGCACCACGTCGCGCCGAATCACCTGGAAGTGCAGGTAGAAATAGTCGGCCAGTGTGCGCGTGATGCGGCCACCCACGACGAACACCCGACGCTCCGGGTCGCCGAGCATGGTGCAGGCGGTCTCGAAGTCGTCGGGGTCAACCTTGGCCATCGATTGACCGATGTTGTCGATCACCGCCTTGGTGAAGCGGTTGAGCAGGTGTTCCTCGGGGGCGTCGTCGACCCACTTCTCCCGTTTTGTCAGCGGGCTCGAGATCTTCTCGTTGAGTTCGGAACGCAGGCTGCGCTGAAACGCCGGGAAGCCCGCGAAGCCGAGCTTCTGGACCAGCCGCGCGACCGTCGGGGTCGACACCTCGGCCGCCGCCGCAAGGGTGGTGATGGTGCCGAGCCCGGAGGCCGGGTAGTTCTGCAGGATCACGTCGCTGAGCTGGCGCTCCGCGCGGGTCAGCGCGTCGCGGTTCTGCTGGAGCTTCTCGGCAATCGTGTTATCGGTCGGGTCGTCGGTCATCCGGCCAACGCTATCCCAGCCTGAAACGCATTGTCAAAAACGGTTCAATCCGTTGCGCCGAGTAAAAATTCTGATCAAAAATCATTGACAGGGCGGCTCGCCCTGAAGAAAAATTTACATCCGCTATCCCAGCCGTGCCAGGGGCGACACATGGATGACCCGCTGGACGCGCCGCCTGTGCGCGTTCTGAACCCGGACGGACGCCACCCGTGTGTGCTGGTGTGCGAGCACGCGAGCCACACCATCCCGCCGGCCTACGGCACCCTCGGCTTGCCCGACGGGGCGCTCACCAGCCACATCGCCTGGGACCCGGGTGCCTTCGACACCGCCCGCGAGATGTCGGCGCTGCTCGATGCGCCGCTGGTGTACGGCACCGTGTCGCGGCTCGTCTACGACTGCAACCGCCCGCCCGAGGCGGCGAGCGCGATGCCGGCGCAGAGCGAAGACACGGTGATCCCCGGCAACCTCGACCTCACGCCCGACGCCCGGGCGGCGCGCACGCGGTCGGTCTACGAGCCCTTCGAGCAGCGGCTCGCGGAAGTGTTGTCGCGCCGCGCGCTGCCGCCGGTGCTCGCGACCGTGCACAGTTTTACGCCCACCTACTTCGGCACGCCGCGCGAGGTGGAAATCGGCGTCCTCCACGACAGCGACACGCGCCTCGCGGACGCGCTGCTGGCGCGGGTTGACGGTTTCGAGTGCCGCCGCAACGAGCCCTACGGGCCGGATGACGGCGTCACCCACACCTTGCGCCGGCACGCGCTGCCGCGCGGCCTGCTGAACGTGATGATCGAAATCCGCAACGACCTCATCGCCTCGGCCGAGCCGTGTCAACGTATGGCGAAGCTGCTGGCGATCTGGTTGTCGCACAGCATCAGCGACGCCCTGGCGGCGCCCGCGCAGGCGAGCCGGACGTGACGCTGCTGCGGTCGTACATCGCTTTCGCCGACCGGCTCAACCGCGGGGTGGGGCGGGTCATCATGTACGGCGTCTTCGTGATGATGGCCGTGTTGCTGTGGTCGACGGTCAGCAAGTTCGGCGACCAACCCTCGCTGTGGACGCTCGAGGTCGCGCAGTTCGCGATGATCGCCTACTTCTTCCTCGGCGGGCCCTACGCCATCCAGATGGGCTCGCACGTGCGCATGGACCTCTTCTACGACGGCTGGAGCGCGCACCGCAAGGCGGCGGTCGACGCCGTGACGGTGCTGTGCCTGCTCGTCTACCTCGGCGTGCTGTTGTGGGGTGGGCTGAGCTCGACGGCCTACTCGCTCGGCTATTTCGGCTCGGAGCCGGTGGGCTTCTTCGTCGACCTCGCCACCGGGGAGAAATCGGTGGGCACGCTGGAACGCAGCCGAACGATCTGGCGGCCCTACCTCTGGCCGGTGAAGACGATCATGTGCGTCGGCATTGTGCTGATGCTGCTGCAGGCACTCTCCGAGCTCGGCAAGGACGTGTTGCGGCTGCGCGGTGAGGCGCTCGACTGATGTCCTACGAGCTCATCGCCCTCCTGATGTTCTCGACCATGATGCTGTTGCTGTTCAGCGGCCAGCGCGTGTTCGGTGCGATCGGCTTTGTCGCCGTGATTGCCGCCCTGGCGCTCTGGGGCGACCGCGGCGGATTCGACATCGCCTTCTCGCAGAGCATCAAGCTGATGCGCTGGTACCCGTTGCTGACGGTGCCGATGTTCGTGTTCATGGGCTATATCCTGTCCGAGAGTCGCATCGCCGACGACCTCTACCGCATGTTCCACGTCTGGATGGGCGGGCTGCGCGGTGGCCTCGCGATCGGCACCATCGGCTTGATGGTGCTGATCTCGGCCATGAACGGCCTGTCGGTTGCGGGCATGGCCATCGGGGCCACCATTGCGTTACCGGAGTTGCTGCGGCGGGGCTATGACAAGCGCATGGTCACCGGGGTGATCCAGGCGGGGAGTTCGCTCGGCATCCTGGTGCCACCGTCGGTGGTGCTGGTGCTCTATGCCATGATCGCCCGGCAACCAGTCGGCCAACTCTGGTTGGCGGGCGTGGTGCCGGGCTTGATGATGGCCGGTATGTTCGTCATCTACATCGCGGTGCGCTGCCGGCTCAACCCGGCGCTCGGCCCGGTGTTGTCCGAGGCCGACCGCGCCATGCCGCAGCGCGAGAAGAACCGCCTGCTGCTCGCCGGCTTGCTGCCCTTCGCGATTTTCTTCGCGATGATGATCCCCTTCGTCAACGGCTGGACCTCGCTGGTGGAGAGTTCGGCGATCGGCGCGATCACGGCGTTCGTCGCGGCCGTGCTCAAGCGGCGCATGAACTGGACCGTGTTCGAGACGTCCGTGCGCAACACGCTCGGCATCACCTGCATGTTCATGTGGATCATCCTCGCTGCGCTCGCCTTCGGCGCCGTGTTCGATGGCCTCGGTGCGGTCAAGGCGATCGAAAGCGTGTTCACCGAACGCCTCGGCCTGAGCCCCTGGGCGATCCTGATCCTCATGCAGCTCAGCTTCATTCTGATGGGTACCTTTCTCGACGACACCGCCATGTTGGTGATCGTCGCACCGCTCTACATCCCGCTGGTCGGTTCACTGGGCTTTGATCTCATCTGGTATGGCGTGCTCTACACCATCACCACACAGATCGCCTACATGACACCGCCCTTCGGGTACAACCTCTTTCTGATGCGTGCCATGTCGCCGCCCGAGATCGGGCTCGGCGACATCTACCGTTCGATCATCCCGTTCGTGTGTGTCATGACCCTGGCACTGGCCGCCATCATGGTGTTTCCCTCGATCGCTCTGTGGTTACCGGAACTGATTTACGCGAAGTAACCCGACGAGAGCGTGTTTCCTTGTCACGTTGACTGTCATCCCTGGAGAGTTGTCCATGACCACAAGACGCAATTTCATCAAAGGCGCTGCCGTTGCCGCCCCGGCCGCCGCATCCACCTTCGCCGCGCCCGCCATCGCGAATTCCACGATCAAGTGGCGCATGCAGACCTACGCCGGCGGGCCGCTCGCCGAGCACGTCGTCAAGCCTGCGATCGACACCTTCAACAAGATCGCCGGCGACCGCATGCAGATCGAGCTGTTCACCGCCGACCAGTTGGTGCCGACGGGCGAATTGTTTCAGGCGATGCAACGCGGCACCATCGACGCCGTGCAGTCCGACGACGACTCTATGGCGTCGCCGACCGAGGTCACCGTCTTCGGTGGCTACTTCCCGTTCGGGTCGCGCTACTCGCTCGACGTGCCGGTGCTGTTCAACCAGTACGGTCTCAAGGAGATCTGGGAAGCCGAATACGCCAAGGTGGGTGTCAAGCACATCTCGGCCGGCTCCTGGGACCCCTGTCACTTCGCCACCAAGGACCCGATCAACTCGCTCGCCGACCTCAAGGGCAAGCGGGTGTTCACCTTCCCGACCGCAGGCCGCTTCCTCGCGCAGTTCGGCGTCGTGCCCGTGACCCTGCCGTGGGAAGACATCGAAGTGGCGGTGCAGACCGGTGAGCTCGATGGCATTGCGTGGTCCGGCATCACCGAGGACTACACGGTCGGCTGGGCGGACGTCACCGACTATTTCCTGACCAACAACATCTCCGGGGCCTGGATTGGCCACTTCTTCGCCAACCAGGAGCGCTGGGACGAATTGCCCGAAGACCTCCAGGCGCTGCTCACCGTGTGCATGGAGCAGAGCCACTACTACCGCCAGTGGTGGTACTGGGGCGGCGAGGCGAACCTGCGCGTCAACGGCACCAAGATGAAGCTCACGTCCATCCCGGACGCGGAGTGGGCGCAGGTCGAAGAGGCGGCGGTCAAGTTCTGGGACGAGATCGCAAGCGAGTCCGAGACCAAGGCAAAGATTGTTAACATCTTCCGCCAATACAACGCGGACATGGCGAAAGCGGGGCGGCCGTACCGCTACAGCTGAGTTCGCGCCACAGCGCACGCTCGAAGCCCGTTGCTGGGCTTCGAGCGTCTTTTGACGCCACAGAAGTCAATGGGTAATTCATGTCCGGTTTGATCAGCTTTGACACCCTCGGCGACCTGGCCCGCGACGGCGCCATCGACACCGTGCTCGTCTGCCTTGTCGATATGCAAGGGCGGCTCATGGGCAAGCGCTTCCACGTCTCGAACTTCCTCGAGAGCGCGCACGCCGAAACCCACTGTTGCGACTACCTGCTCGCGACCGACCTCGAGATGGCCACACCCGACGGCTACGCCTCGAGCAGTTGGCAGGCGGGCTACGGCGACTACGTCATGCAGCCGGACCTCTCGACCCTGCGGCTGATGCCCTGGCTCGAGGGCACCGCGATGGTGCTCTGCGACATCCTCGACCACCACACCCACGCCCCTGTCGCGCATTCACCGCGGCAGATCCTCAAGGCCCAGGTGGCACGCTGCGCCGAGCGCGGGCTGACGCCGATGATGGCGACCGAGCTCGAATTCTTCCTGTTCCGCAAACCGCTCGACGTGTTGCGCGAAGAGGGCTACCGCGACCTGCAGCCGCTCGGCGCCTACAACGAGGACTACAACATCCTCCAGACCACCAAGGAAGAGCACGTCATGCGACCGCTGCGCAACCACCTGGTGGCGGCGGGTGTGCCGGTGGAAAACTCCAAGGGCGAAGCCGAGGTGGGCCAGGAAGAGCTCAACATCCGCTATGCCGATGCGCTGGCCTGTGCCGACCACCACACGATTGCCAAGCACGCCACCAAGGAAATTGCCTGGCAGCACGGCCACGCTGCGACCTTCCTGCCGAAGTGGCACGCCGACCGCGTCGGCAGCGCCGCCCACATCCACATGTCGCTCTGGCGCGACGGCGCCAATGCCTTTGCCGACCGAGATGGCGAACACGGCATGTCCGAGACCATGGCGCAGTTCATGGCCGGCCTGCTCACCTACGCGCCGGAGTACACCGTGTGCCTCGCGCCCTACGTCAACTCCTACAAACGCTTCGCCAAGGGCACCTTTGCACCCACCAAGACCGCCTGGTCGGTCGACAACCGCACAGCGGGTTTCCGCCTCTGTGGCGCCGACACCGGCGCGGTGCGGGTCGAGTGCCGGATACCCGGCAGCGACATGAACCCCTACCTCGCGCAGGCCGCGTTGCTGGCCGCGGGCCTGCGTGGGCTGGACGACGCGCTGGCGTTGCCGCCGGCGGCGGCCGGCGACCTGTACGAAGACGACAGCGTGCCGGAGATCCCGGCCACGCTGCGCGAGGCCACCGAGCGCTTGCGCGGCTCCACGTTTCTGCGCAGCGCCTTGGGCGACGACGTCGTCGACCACTACACGCGCTGCGCCGAGTGGGAACAATCCGAGTTTGACCGCGCCGTGACCGATTGGGAGATCGCGCGCGGGTTCGAAAAGGCCTGAGCCATGATCCGATGCATCTCACCGATTGACGGCAGCCTGGTGGCCGAGCGCACCCCGCTCGATCTTGATGCAGCGCGTGACGTGGTCGCGGCCGCGCGTGCGGCGCAACGCGACTGGGCCGCGCGGCCGGTGGCCGAACGCGCCGCCTGTGTGCAGCGGGCGGTGGACTTCATTGGTCAGACGCAGGACCGCATGGTGCAGGAGCTGGCGCACCAGATGGGCCGGCCGGTCCGCTACGGCGGCGAGTTCGGCGGCTTCGCCGAACGCGCCGAGTACATGATCTCCATTGCAGACCGCGCACTGGCACCGCTGATGGTCGAGGAGTCCTCGGCCTTCCTGCGCATGATCGAACGCGAGCCGGTCGGTGTCGTGTTCGTGGTCGCGCCGTGGAATTACCCCTACATGACCGCGATCAACACCGTTGCGCCCGCGCTGATCGCCGGCAACACGGTGGTGCTGAAACACGCCGCGCAGACGATCCTCGTCGGCGAACACCTGGCCGACGCCTTCGCCGCGGCCGGTCTGCCGCCCGGCGTGTTCAGCAACGTGGTGCTGGCGCACGAGACCACCGCGGCGCTGATCGCCGATGGCGACCTCGGGCTCGTGAACTTCACCGGCTCGGTCGGCGGCGGCCGGGCGATGGAAGTCGCGGCGGCCGGCACCTTCACCGCGGTGTCGACCGAGCTCGGCGGCAAGGACCCGGGCTACGTGCGCGCCGACGCCGACCTCGACGCCGCAGTCGACACCCTGATCGACGGCGCCATGTTCAATTCCGGGCAGTGCTGCTGTGGCATCGAGCGCATCTACGTGCACGAGAGCCTGTTCGACGCCTTTGTCGAGCGCGCCGTCGCGCTGGTCCGTGGCTACACACTCGGCAACCCGCTGGACGAGGCGACGACCCTCGGGCCGATGGCGAACGCGCGCTTTGCTGCGCTGGTGCGCGAGCACATCGACGACGCGGTGGCCGAGGGCGCGGTGGCCCACATCGACACGGTTGCGGCCGACGACGGCGGGGCTTACCTCACGCCGCAGGTGCTCACCGGTGTGCACCACGGCATGCGCATCATGCGCGAGGAAACCTTCGGACCGGCGGTCGGTATCATGCCGGTGCGCGACGACGACCACGCGATCGAGCTCATGAACGACAGCCCCTTCGGCCTGACCTGCTCGCTGTGGACCGCCGACAGCGACGCGGCACTCGCCATCGGCCGGCAACTGCAGACCGGCACGGTGTTCATGAACCGCTGCGACTACCTCGACCCGGCGCTCTGCTGGACCGGCTGCAAGGACACCGGCCGCGGCGCCGGCCTCTCCGAACTCGGTTACCACGCCCTGACACGGCCGAAGTCCTACCACTTGAAGAAACGCACGACATGACCCTGACAGCGAACTGGAGCTACCCCAACCCCATTCGATTCGGCGCCGGCCGCATTGCCGAGATTGGCGAGGCCTGCGCGGCAGCGGGCATCCGCAAGCCGCTGCTGGTGACCGACCGGGGCCTGGCCGACAACCCGATCACCGCGCGCACGCTCGAGCTGATGGCCGAGGCCGGCCTGGGTCGGGCCTGCTTTTCCAACGTCGACGCCAACCCCACCGACCGCAACGCGGTCGAAGGCGTGCACGTCTACCGCGAGGGCGGCTTCGACGGGGTGATCGCCTTTGGCGGGGGCTCCGGTCTGGACCTCGGCAAGGTGATCGCGTTCATGGCCGGCCAGACGCGCCCGATCTGGGATTTCGAAGACATTGGCGACTGGTGGACACGCGCCAACAGCGACGCGATCGCCCCGGTTGTGGCGGTGCCGACCACCGCGGGCACCGGGTCCGAGGTGGGGCGGGCGAGTGTCATCACCAACTCGGACTCGCACGAGAAGAAAATCATCTTCCACCCGAAGATGTTGCCTGCGGTCGTCATCGCCGACCCGGCGCTGACGGTTGGCATGCCGCAGTTCATCACTGCCGGAACGGGCCTCGACGCCTTTGCCCACTGTGTCGAGGCCTATTCCTCGCCGCACTACCACCCGATGAGCCAGGGCATCGCGCTCGAGGGTATGCGCCTGGTGAAAACCTATCTACCGCGCGCTTACGCGGACGGCAGCGACCTCGAGGCTCGGGCCAACATGATGAGCGCGGCGGCGATGGGCGCGACGGCGTTTCAGAAGGGCCTCGGGGCAATCCACGCGCTCAGCCACCCGATCGGCGCGGTGCACAACACCCACCACGGCACCACCAACGCGGTCTGCATGCCAGAGGTGCTCAGGTTCAACGCCGACGCGATTCGCGAACGCTTCGACGGGGTGGCGGCCTACCTCGGCATCGACGGCGGCTTCGACGGCTTTCGCGCTTACGTCGATGAACTCAATGCCGCCCTTGGCATTCCGAAGACGCTGACCGAGCTCGGCGTCGAGAACCCCGACCTCGACGCGCTGGTTGACGCCGCGCTGCGCGACCCGAGCACCGGCGGCAACCCGGTCACACTGACCGCCGAGAACACGCGCGCCCTTTTCGAAGCCCTGTTGTGAGCGCGCGTCGCGGGATCAGTCGGCCGTCTCGGCGGCAAAGCCGCTGCCGGGCTGCGTGTACGCGGTGCGCGGCGGCGCAAACACATCCATGACCACCAGGCCGGCGTCGCCGGCCTCCATGGTGTGTGGCACGCCGCCCGGCGTGCGCCAGAAATCGCCGGGTGACACGTCGACGACCTGCTCACCCTGAAAGCGCTTTCCACCGCCCTCGACGCACAGACCCCACTGTTCTTCGGGGTGGTGGTGCAGGGTGCCGCGGATGTTCGGCTCGAAACGCACGATCGACACCATGGCGTGCTCACCGTTGTACACCCGCGTGGTGATCCCGGGCGCGAGTTCGCGCTCAATGCCGCCCTCGGCGTCGTTCAGATTGAAGAAATGCTGGTCCATGGTGTGGGTCTCAGTGGTCGTTCAGCAGGGCGTCGGCGCAGCGGTCTGCGATCATCATCGTCGGTGCCTTGGTGTTGCCGGAGGTCAGCGCCGGCATGATCGAACAGTCGGCCACGCGCAGGCCGCTGACCCCGTTCACCCGGAGTTGCAAATCTACCACGGCACCGGCGTCCGGACCCATGCGGCAGGTGCCCGCCGGGTGAAAGATCGTGCGCGCCTGGGACCGGATGGCGCGGTCCAGCGCGTTGGACCCGGTGGCGCTGCTGACGTCCGAACCGGGCCAGATTTCCTCGTCGATCAGCTCGCGGAGCGGCGCCTGGTCGCAGATCTCGCGTGCCAGGCGCACGCCGCGCCGCAGGGTGTCGAGGTCGGCCTCGTGGGCGAGCGCCGAGGCGTGGAAGCGGGGCGGGTCGCGCGGGTCGGTCGAGGCGAGGCCGAGGTGCCCTCTGGACGCCGGCCGCATCGTCATCGGGTGCACCTGGATCGCGTGAAAGGGCAGCGGTGGCGAGCCGGGGCTGCCCGGCGCGAAAGGCGCGAAGTTGTACTGCACGTCGGGACGGCCGTCCCCCCGGGTGTCGACGCAGGCGCCGGCCTGCAGCAGGTTGCTCATCAACAGACCGCGCTTGAACAGCGCGTAGTTGAGGCCGTGGCGCAGCGCGGTGAGTCCACGCTCGGCACCGTACAAGCCGATGTTGTCCTTCAGTCGGCGGGTGACCGGCGCGCCGACGTGGTCCTGGTAGTGCTGGCCGACGTCCGCCACCGTGTGGACGGTGTCGATGCCGTGGCGACGGAGCTCCGCGGCCGGGCCGATGCCCGAGAGCATCAGGAGCTTCGGGCTGTGGAAGCTGCCGGCGGTCAGGATGATCTCGCGTCGGGCCCGAAACCGCGTTGGCGTGCCTTCCGGGGTCAGGCAGTCGACCGCGGTGGCCCGGCGCGCGGTGAACTGCAGCCGGGCGACGAGGTGCCCGGTCAGCACGCTCAGGTTGTCGCGGCCCAGCGCCGGGCGGAGAAAGCAGTGGGCCGCGGACTGCCGCTGCCCGGCGTGCGCGGTCACCTGGTACCAACCGGCGCCGGCCTGCTGTGCGCCGTTGAAGTCTTCGGTGGGTGGCACGCCGGCGGCGTGGGCGGCGGCGATGATCGCAGCCGAGACGGGGTGTTTCGTTGCCGGGTCCGCGACCACGAGTGCGCCGTCGGTGCCGTGGTACGGGTCGGCGAGCCGGGTGTTGCGCTCCTGACGTTTGAAGGTCGGCAGGACGTCGGCGTAGGCCCAGCCAGCGCAGCCGTGCTGCGCCGCCCAGTCGTCGTAGTCGCGGGCCTGCCCGCGCATGTAGATCATGCCGTTGACCGACGAGCCGCCGCCGAGCACTCGGCCCTGCGGCACCGGGAAGGGCTTGTCGTCGAGCGAGGCGTCGGGCTCAGAAACCACGACGTCGGCGTCAGCGCTCTGCAGCGCCCTGAAGAAGGTGGCGGGGATGTGAATCCAACGGCTGGTGTCGGCGTTGCCGCGTTCGAGCAACAGCACCGAGGCCTCACTCTCCAACGCGAGCCGCGCGGCGAGCACGCAACCGGCGGCGCCGCCGCCCACCACGATGTAGTCGAAGGTGTCCTGCGCGGCCACGGTGCGCGCGGGCCGCTAGCCGAGGGTGCTCGCGGCGAGGCGCCAGGCCGCGCCGATCAGGCAGCTCAGCGTCAGCACCATACCGGCGACCCGGAAGCGGTAGTCCTCATCGACCTGACTGACCCCGTAAGCGTGCAGGCAGCGGCCGATCACGAGCGCCACGCCGAGCGCGTGCACGGTGAGCCCCGTGCCGGTCTGCACCTCGAGCATGTACAGCAGCAACAGCGCCAGCGGCAGGTACTCGGCGCAGTTGCTGTGGGCTGCGAGGGCCTTCTCCAGCGTCGGGTTGCCGCCGGTGCCGACGCCGACGCCGTGCTTGCGGCGCAACAGCAGCGCCCGGAAACTCAACACGAGGAACAGACCCGTCAGCAGGGCGGCGTAGAGCGGCGTGACCATGTTGGCAGGCGGGTGCGGGTGTCACGCCACTATAGCGTGGCCGCGCACCGGTCGGTCAGCCAAAAAAAAGCCCCGCCGGGATCGGCGGGGCGGACAGGTCGAGTGGGGTATCGCGTCAGGCGCGCAGGCGCTCGTTTGCCGGGTCCCAGGCGGGTCCGGCCATCACCGTGGCTTTGCGGCGTTCGCCGTAGATGTCGACGTCCACCACGGTGCCGGGCTCGGCGAGGTCTGACTTCAGCATGCCGAGCGCGAGCGACTTCTCGCTGCGGTAGCCCCAGCCGCCCGAGGTGGTTTCACCGACGATCTCGTCGCCTTGCCACAGGGTCGACATGTAGGGCGCGTCGCAGTCGCCTGCGTCCACCTCGAGGTGCACAAAGCGCTTTTTCGAACCGGCTTGTATTTCCGTCTGGATGGCGACTTTGCCCGGGAAGTCCTGCGGCTTGTCGAGCTTGATGAAGCGGCCGAGGTCGGCTTCCACCAGGCTGTAGTCGGTCGAGAGGTCGCCCTTCCAGGTGCGGTAACCCTTCTCGAGGCGCATCGAATCGAGCGCGTACATGCCGAAGGGTGTGGCGCCGGCCCCGGTCACGGCGGCGTAGAGCGCGGGGATGTGCGCGTTGCGGGCGTGGATCTCCCAGCCGAGTTCACCGGCGAAGCTCACGCGGGCGAGGGTGGCGGGTTGCCCGGCGACCGTCGCTTGTTGGTGGTTCAACCAGCCGAGGCTGAGGTCGGCGTCGTCGCTCAGGCCGGCAAACAGCTCGCGCGATTTCGGCCCGCACACGATCAGCGTGGAGAACTCGGTCGTGTGGTCGCTCAGGCTGATGCTGCCGTCAGCCGGCAGCGCGTCACGCAGGATCTCGAAGTCGTGCCACTGGGCGGTCGCCGCGGTGATCAGCGTGAAGTCGTCGTCGCCGTGGCGCATGACCGACATCTCGGTCAGGATGCGGCCCTGGGCGGTCGGGAAGTACGCGAGGTTCATGCGTCCGACCTTTGGCAGGTTGCCGGCGATCAGGCCGAGCAGCCAGTCGGCGGCGCCCACGCCGCTCACGCTGAAGCGCGAGAAGCCTGGCAGGTCGAGCACGCCGACGCTGTCGCGCACGGCGTGGCATTCCTCGCGGATGCGGGTCGCCCACGGGCCTTCGCGGTTCCAGGTCTGCGTCGCCTCGTGAGACGTGTCATCACCGGGCTTGGCAAACCAGTTGGCGCGTTCCCAGCCGTTGTAGGCACCGAACTGCGCGCCGGCGAGTTTGATCGCGTCGTGCGCGGGGGAGAGCTTGCGGTCGCGACCGGCCGGCCACTCGTGATGCGGGAAGTGCATCGCGTACTCGTTACGGTAGACCTCGAGCCCTTTCTGGTTGCAGTAGTCCTGGTCGGTGTAGTCGGTGTAGCGGCGCGGGTCGCAGGACCACATGTCCCACTCGGTCTCGCCCTCGGTGATCCACTCCGCCATCACCTTGCCGGCGCCGCCGCCCTGGGCGATGCCGAAGGTGAACACGCAGGCCTCGAAGGCGTTTGGCACGCCGGGCATCGGCCCGATCAACGGCAGGCCGTCGGGTGCGTACGGGATCGGGCCGTTGATCACGCGTTCGATGCCCACGCTGCCGAGCAGTGGCACGCGGCCCATGGCGTCTTCGATGTGCCAGGCGATGCGGTCGAGGTCGTCGTCGTAAAGCTGGAAGCTGAAGTCCTCGGGCATTGGGTCGCTCGGGCTCAGCCACGCCCCTTCGCCGTTGTTCTCGTAGGGGCCGAGGTTCAGCCCCATCTTTTCCTGGCGCAGGTAGTAGGAGGAGTCCACGTCGCGCAACAGCGGCAGCTTGCCACCGTGCTCGGCACTCCAGGCTTCGATCTCGGGAATGGTCTCGGAGATCAGGTACTGGTGGCTCATGACCATCATTGGCAGGGTGCGCCCGCCGTAGGGCTTGAACCACTCGGAAACGCGCTGGGCGTAGTAGCCCGCCGCGTTCACCACCTTCTCGCAGCGGATTTCGCCTTTTTCCGTTTCGACCACCCACTCGCCGTTTTCGCGGCGCACGCCGGTCGCGGGGTTGAAACGGATGATGGTGGCGCCGAGCTCGCGCGCGCCCTTGGCGAGTGCCTGGGTGAGCTGGGCTGGATCGATGTCGCCGTCGGTCGGGTCGTAGAGGCCACCGACCAGGTCGTGGGTCTCGAGAAAGGGGTAGCGGTCTTTCAGGTCTGACACCTGGCACATCTCGATGCCGATGCCCTGGTACTGGCCCATGCCGCGCGCGCGCTCGAACTCCTGCATGCGCTCGCTGCTGTGCGCGAGGCGCAAGGAGCCCGAGACGTGGTAGTTCATCGGGTAGTTGACCCGCTCACCGAGCTCGCGGTAGAGCTCGGTCGAGTAGCGCTGCATGTTCATCACCGACCACGAGGCCGAGAAGGTCGGGACGTTGCCCGCCGCGTGCCAGGTGCTGCCAGCGGTGAGCTCGTTCTTCTCCAGCAGCACGCAATCGGTCCAGCCGGCGAGCGCGAGGTGGTAGAGCGTGGAGACGCCGACGACACCGCCGCCGATGATGACGACGCGCGCGGTAGTGGGGATATCAGACATGATCAGTTCTCGGTGGTCCAGCGGTCGCTGACGGTCATCAGCACCGGGTCAAGGTGAATCGTGTGTTCGGCGCGCAGCTGGGCGTCGAGTTCGGGCGAAAGGTGCTGCGGGTAGTGGCTGCTGAGCGTGGCGTGCAGTTGCTTGCGTGCCACGTCGAGCAGCTTCGGCTTGCCGAGCTCGCCCCACTCCTTGGGGCTGGTGCGGTCGCCGATGTCAGGGTAGATGTAGTGGCTCTGCATCAGCGACATGGTCTGGTTGCTGCCGAGGTAGTGCTGGACGCCGCTCGTGACTTCGCGCATGGTCTCGATGCCGATGGTCTCGTCGCTGACCTCGATGCCGCGCACGGTGCGGTTGATTGCGCCGAGCATGTCGTTGTCGATGACCATGCCCTCATAAGAACAGCCAAGCAGGCTGCCGTACATGCCGCAGCTCTCGTACACCATGTTGGCGCCGGCGTGCGCGGCGAGGGAAATGGCAGCACCTTTCTCGTACCCGGCTTGGCAATCAGGAAGCTTGGCGTCGGACATGCCGGCCGCGGTGCCACAGGAGAGTCCGTAGTAGCGGCCCATCTGGGCGACGCCGGCCGCCAGCACAGCTTGCTCACCCGAGCCGCCGGTCATCGCACCGGTGCGCAAGTCCGACACGAAAGGCCAGGTGCCGAACACCGCGGGTGCGCCGCGCTTGATCAAGTTGGTGTACACGAGCCCGGCAAGGCACTCGGCCACGGCTTGCACTACCGAGCCTGCGAGCGACGCGGGGCTGGTCGCGCCAGCCTGGCCGGCGGAGAGCAGCAAGACAGGCATGCCGCCTTCGATGGCTACTTCCATGCAGCGGCATGCGTCTTCAGCAAAACGCAAGGGTGGAACGACAAAGCAGTTGCTCATGCTGACAAAAGGACGCTCTCGCCATTTGTCTTCGCCACCGGCGACCTTGTGCAAAAGCTCGAGGCCCTCGCGCACGTAGTCGGGTTCGGTAAAACCGACACCGATGTGCTTGGTGGTGCCGGCGAGGCACACGTAGAGGCTGTTGATGTCGAGGTCGCGGTTGTCGACCATGTCGCGTGCGACCACCGGTCGCTGAAAGAAGTGCACGTTGTCGAGCGTGTCGACCAGGCGAGCAAGGTCGTAGAGATCGAGCAGGGTGGAGTCGCGGTAGGTGTCGTTCTCGATGTCGACCATGTGCACCGCGGCACCGGCGGAGCCGAAGTGCACGCGGCTGCCGCTGAGGTTGAGGTCGTACTGCGGGTCGCGAGCGTGCATCACCACGTTGCGCATGCAGTGTGCAAGGGTGTCCTCGACGAGGGCCTTCGGAAAGCGCAAGCGGCCGGCGTCCGTGAGCTCACCGCCCGCGGCGACCACGCGCTCAACGCAACTCGGGATCGCGTTGGCAAGGCCGATGTCGGCGAGCACGTCCAGCGTGGCCCGGTGCAGGTGCTCGAGCTGGGCATCGGTGAAGGGCGCGTAGCGTCCGCCTTCGAACCCCGGGCGGACCGGGCGCTCGTGTTCTTGCAGTGGGGCCGCGCGTTCGGCGTGTTTGGCGGCGCGGGCGTTTCGGCGACGTCGGGGGCTTGCAGAGGCCATGGCGAGCTCTCATCCGGACTGAACACTCTATTATTGGAAAAAACGCTCCGGGTTGCCGCTTGCCGGTGTTGACTGGGCGACCCTCAGCGCCGTTTTTACGACCGACCTCGGGCGTGCGGGCCGCGTGCGCCCCGGTATGCCGCCCGGAACCCCCCACAGCATGGCCACGCGTTCATCGACGGCGTCCGACCGTCCCCTGCAGGGCATCCTGCTCATGTCGGTCGCGATGCTGCTGCTGCCCGGCATCGACGCGATTGCCAAACTGCTCGCCGAGCGGGTGCCGGTTGTCCAGATTGTCTGGGCGCGCTTCGCGTTCCAGTCGGTGTTTTTTGGGGTCGCACTGGCCCTTTGGGGCCGGCCCGGCAGCGCCAGGCCGGTCCAGTTGCCGCGCCAGTTGGCCCGCGGCGCCCTGATTGCGCTGGCGACGGTGCTGTTCTTCAGTGCGCTGCCGCACCTGCCGCTGGCCGACGCCATCGCGCTCTTCTTCGTCGAGCCCCTGCTGCTGACGCTCCTGGCTGCGGTGCTGCTCGGTGAAGCGATCGGGTGGCGTCGCCTGGCCGCCGTGGCGGTCGGCTTCGGCAGCGCGTTGCTGATCATCCAACCGAGCTTCGCCCGGGTCGGCGCGGCGGCTTTGCTGCCGGTCGCGGCGGCCGGGGCCTTTGCCTTCTACCTCATCCTGACGCGGAGCCTCAGCGCCGTGGTGACACCGCTTGCGATGCAGTTCTACGCCGGGGTCGCGGGCGCGGCGGTGATGACGGCGGTGTTGGGCCTCGGTGCCGTCGGTTGGGTGGCCGACTGGCAGCCGGTGTGGCCGGCGTGGACCGACTGGCTGTGGCTCGCGCTGCTGGGCGCGATTGCGTCGGTCGGGCACTTCATGGTGGTGCTCGCCTTTGCCCGCGCGCCCGCGTCGACGCTCGCGCCGTTTCAGTACCTCGAGATCATCACCGCCACGGCGCTCGGCTACAGTGTGTTTGGGGATTTGCCGAGCGGTCTGGCCGTTGTCGGTATGATAGGGGTCATTGGATCGGGTCTGTTCATCGCCTGGCGCGAACACAGACTCGCGCGTGCAACACAAGGAGAAAGCTGACGGTGAGTGCTTCAATCGGTTTGATCGGTCTGGGTGTCATGGGCGCAAACCTCGCCCTCAACATCGCCGAGCGCGGCAACACCGTCGCGGTCTTCAACCGCACGGTCGAGCGTACCGCCGCGTTCATGGAATCCGCCGACGAGCTCGCCGACCGCTTTGTGCCGACGCAGTCGCTCGAGGATCTGGTCGCCGCCCTCGAGGCGCCGCGCATGATCATCCTCATGGTGCCCGCGGGTGCAGCGGTCGACGCGCAGCTCGACGCGTTGCACCCGTTGCTCGAGCCGGGTGACCTGCTGCTCGACTGCGGCAACGCCGATTTCAACGAAACCCAGCGGCGCCTGGCGGCGCTAGCCGACACCGGCATCGGCTGGGTGGGCGTCGGGGTGTCGGGCGGCAGCGAGGGCGCGCGCTTCGGGCCGTCGATCATGGTCGGCTGTACCGAGGACGAGTACGCGCGCGTGTCGCCCGTGCTGACTGCCATCGCGGCCCAGTACGATGGCGCGCCCTGTTGCGCGCGCCTCGGCACCGACGGCGCCGGCCATTTCGTCAAAACCCTGCACAACGGCATCGAGTACGCCGACATGCAGATGCTGGCCGAGGCCTACGGCGTGATGCGCGACGGGCTCGGCTGGTCTGCGGCCGACATCGCTGCGGTGTTCGAGCGCTGGAACGACGGCGTGCTCAACGCCTACCTCGTCGAAATCACCGCCGAGGTGCTGAAAGTCACCGACGACACCACCGGCGGGCCGATCGTCGACATCATCGCCGACCGCGCCGGCCAGAAGGGCACGGGCACCTGGTCGGCCATCGAGGCGCAGAAACTCGGCCGGCCGGCCACCACCGTGGAAGCGGCGGTGTCGGCGCGCTGTGTGTCCTCGCTATCCGGGCTGCGCGAGCGCCTCGCGCCGGTCTACGCCGACACCGGCACCGGCAAAGTGGAATTCAACGACGACACGGTCGAGCTGCTCGAGCTCGCGTTGCTGGCCGGGCGCGTGTGTGCGTACGCGCAGGGCTTCAGTGCGATTGCGGCCGCGTCGCGCGAACACCACTGGGACGTGCCGCTCGCGCGTGTCGCCGAGATCTGGCGGGCGGGGTGCATCATCCGGTCGCGCCTGCTCGACGACATGGCGTCGGCGTTCCGCTCGGGCGTGGACTACGACAACTTGTTGACGCATGAACATTTTGTGCCACAAACGGCGGTGGCGGTGCCGGCACTCCGCCAAACCGTTGGCGCCTGTGTGGCTGCGGGCCTGCCGGTGCCGGCGCTGTCGTCGGCGCTCGCGTGGTTTGACGGCATCCGTCAGGCGCGCAGCACAGCCAACCTGATCCAGGCACAGCGGGACTTTTTCGGCTCCCACGGCTTCGAGCGGCTCGACAAAACCGGGGCCTTTCACGGGCCCTGGTAAAAAATCGTCAAGCCGTTGACGATTCCTTGCGAATCGTAATCGGTCGTCTATCTTTTGACTGTTAAACGGACTGCGGGCCACCGCGGCAGTCACGCCTGCCGGAAATCCGACGCGCGGCGACACGTGGAATTCGCTATGTTGCAATATGCTAAGCGAAGCTGCGTGAGCCGAGTGGTATCATCCTGCGGGTGAGATGCGCGCTGTGTCCGTAATACCAGCTTGGCATATTTAGGAGACCTCTCAATGCAGAAGAAAGTACTGATCACGTTGGCGGCGAGTGCGGTTCTCGCCGGCTGCAGTTCACTGGGCGGCGGCAGCGGTGAAGCCTCGCCGATGCACAACATCAACTGCCCCGGCGGCGAAGGCGCGCGTGACGGCTACGTGGGCAACCCCGCGAGCAACATCTACCTGAACGCCGGCAGCGAATTCCTGCACGGCCCGGGCTGGGGTGAAGACGACGCCTTCCACCCGTGTGAAGGCATCTTCCCGGAGCCCGAGCCGGAGCCGGAACCCGAGCCGGAACCCGAGCCAGAGCCGGAGCCTGATGCCACCCCGGTGGTGATGAACGTGCCGGTCAAGCTCGACGCCCAGGCGCTCTTCGCCACCGACAGCTCCGACATCGGCAGCTCCGGTTCCGCGGCACTCGACTCGCTCGCAGCCGGCATCGGCGCGCTCGACAAGGTCCGCCGCGTCGTGGTCGTCGGCCACGCCGACAGCACCGGCTCTGACGCCTACAACCAGGCCCTGTCCGAGCGCCGCGCGCAAGCGGTCGCCGACTACCTCGGCGGCAAACTGCCGGGCATCGACATGGCAGCGGTTGGCCGCGGTGAGACCAAGCCCATCGCCAGCAACGACACGGCACTGGGCCGCGCCAAGAACCGCCGCGTTGAAGTGGTGGTGATCGGCAGCAAGTCCGAGACCCAGTAAGGGCTCGGCAGCGCCGGGGCAACGGTTCCCGGCGCCAGCACGAAGGGCAGACGGTTCGCCGTTTGCCCTTTTTTTTGTCACCGAGGTGCGCTAACGCCATGCCGACCGACACCGACGACTGGGCCTATGCCAGCCTGACCCCCGACCGGATACTCGACGACATCGAGTCCTTGGGCTGGCGCTGCGACGGGCGGCTGTTGGCGCTGAACAGCTACGAGAACCGGGTCTACCAGGTCGGGCTTGAAGACGGCGACCCGGTGGTCGCGAAGTTCTACCGGCCCGGGCGCTGGTCGGCCGAGGCCGTCGCCGAGGAGCACGCCCTCGTCGGTGAGCTGGCTGCACGCGAGGTGCCGGTGGTAGCAGCCTTGCCGGCGCCCGCCACGGGCGAAGCCCTCAACCACTGCGCGCCCTGGTGGATTGCGGTCTACCCGCGCCGGGGCGGCTACGCGCTCGAGATGGACCAACCCGACCACCTCTACCGCGTCGGTCAGGTGCTCGGCCGCCTGCACCTTGTGGCCGAACAGCGGCCGTTCACCGCACGCCCGCGGCTGAGCACCGAAGAATTCGGCGACCACGCCATTGCCCGCGTCCTTGGCAGCGACCTTGTGCCGCTCGACATGCGCGCGGTGTATGAGGGCGTCGCCACCGACCTGCTCGAGCGCGTCAAGCAGTCACTCGCGGCGTTTGGGGACATCACCGAAATCCGCCTTCATGGCGACTGCCACGCGAGCAACGTGCTGATCCGCGACGACCGGCTGCTGCTGGTGGATTTCGACGACGCGCGAAGCGGCCCAGCCATCCAGGACCTTTGGCTGTTTCTCTCCGGCGACGTGGCCGCGCGCAACGCTGCACTCGCCGAACTCGTCGAAGGCTACGAAGAATTCCGGCCCTTCCCAACGCGAGAACTCCCGCTCATAGCACCGCTCGCGAGCCTCCGCCTGCTGCACTACGCCGGCTGGCTCGCCGCGCGCTGGTCCGACCCCGCCTTCCCCGCCGCCTTCCCCTGGTTCGGCGAAGCCCGCTACTGGGACCAACACGTCCTCGACCTGCGCGAACAGATCGCCGCCATGCAAGAGCCCCACGGCTTGCGTGTCGGGCCGGTGTAGGCAGGCGCAAAGTCCGTGTGTTGCACACGACTACCCGTCACTGCCCGCGGGAGTCGCGTCCTTGCAAAGCAAGACGCGGCGAACAGATGATCCGGCAGCCTGTGAACTTTCAATGCGACGTACTCCTGTTCCCCTTGCTGAATACATCTATTCGGCAAGCCTCTACACAACAAAGCGCCCGCTATCAGCGGTTCAAGTGTGCTTGATTAACGCAATTCGAGTAACGAGAAACGGAATAGCGCATCACCATGTAGAAAGACTAGGTTGGACAGGCCAGGGCTGGCTCTATCGTCTCGACCCGATTGGCCCAAATAAAGATGATCAATTCTGACGATGTGTCCCGAGTACTCCAGCGCTCTTGCTATTTGCGGCCAATAGGCCCCGAGCCGATGCAACGACCCCACGTTACGAGCATGCTCTCCCGACCCACCAATTTTCAGGTATTGAAAGACT